>NZ_JAXION010000178.1:0-5765 GCF_049311045.1 Rhodococcus sp. 7Tela_A2
AGCTTGCTGTCGTCACGCACCACGACGAGTTCGGGATGCGCCTCGAGGATCTGCTCGGGATCGCCTTCACCCGCGAGCACGTGATCGACGACCTGGCGGGCGACCTTGTTGTTGAGCTTGCCGCTGTCGATGAGCGCAATGACCTGCGCGACCTGCTTCGGACTGATCGGAAGATCGGCCAGTTCGACTCCGCGCGTGTTGGCCTGCTGCGTCAGGTACGACACCCACCAGGATCGCGCCGCGTCGGCGGGCGCACCCGCCTCGGTGGTGGCGATGACCAGGTCGAGGGCGCCGGCGTTGACCAGGTCGCGCATCACCTCGTCCGAGACACCCCATTCGGCTTGGATGCGGGCCCGACGCAACCACGGCAGCTCCGGGAGCGTGCCGCGCAGTTCTTCGACCCACGCGGCGTCGGGTGCGACCGGTTCGAGGTCCGGCTCCGGGAAGTACCGGTAGTCCTCCGCGGTTTCCTTGCGGCGACCCGGGGATGTGGTGCCGTCGGCCTCCTGGAAGTGCCGGGTTTCCTGGATCACCTCACCGCCGGAGAGGAGCACTGCGGCTTGACGGCGCATCTCGTAGCGCACGGCCACCTCGACCGACTTGAGCGAGTTGACGTTCTTCGTCTCGGTACGGGTACCGAACTCCTTCGCGCCGATCGGCATGAGCGAGATGTTCGCGTCGCACCGCATCGATCCCTGGTCCATGCGCACATCCGACACGTCGAGCGCGCGGAGCAGGTCGCGCAGGGCGGTCACGTAGGCGCGTGCCACCTCGGGCGCGCGTTCTCCGGCACCGACGATCGGCTTGGTGACGATCTCGACGAGGGGCACTCCCGCACGGTTGTAGTCGAGCAGCGAGTGGCTCGCACCGTGGATCCGGCCGGTGGCGCCGCCCACGTGCAGCGACTTGCCGGTGTCCTCCTCCATGTGCGCGCGTTCGATGTCCACGCGCCAGGTGCTGCCGTCGTCGAGCACCACGTCGAGGTAGCCGTCGGTGGCGATGGGCTCGTCGTACTGCGAGATCTGGTAGTTCTTCGGCTGATCCGGGTAGAAGTAGTTCTTGCGCGCGAACCGGCCCCACGGGGTGATCGAGCAGTTCAGGGCCAGACCGATCCGGATCGCCGACTCGACCGCCGCCTGGTTCACCACAGGCAGTGCGCCCGGGAGACCGAGGCACACGGGGCACACCTGGGTATTGGGCTCGGCGCCGAACCCCGTCGGGCACCCGCAGAACATCTTGGTGGCGGTGTGCAATTCGACGTGCACCTCCATGCCCATCACGGGCTCGAACTTCGCGAGCACGTCGTCGTAGGCGAGCAGGTCGGCAGACACAGAGGCAGTCATGCACCTGATTTTAGACCGCCCCCCGAACGGGGCGGCGCGGGCTCGTACCCGGCCACCCCGCGCGGCCTCAGCCGAAGAGAACGCGCATTTCCTGATAGCGCGACTCGGGCACGAACTTGGGGTCGGCAAGCGATTCGTCGAACCCGACCCGGGCGATCTCGGTGCCGTGCAGCGCGACCATGTGTCCCCATTCCTCGTCGGCGACGAGATCGGTCACCGCCATACCGAGGCGGGTTGCGAGCACCCGGTCGAACGCGGTCGGAACACCACCGCGCTGGATGTGTCCGAGCACGGTGGCGCGGGTTTCGATGCCGGTGCGCTCCTCGATCAGGGGCGCGAGCACCTCGCCGATACCGCCGAGCCGGGGGCGATCGAACCCGTCGAGTCCCTTGGTCGAATACGCCTCGTCCATATCCGGGAACTTGAATCCCTCCGCGACGACCACCATCGGCGCACGTCCGCGGTTGCGGACGCTGAGCACCCATTCGCAGATCTGCTCGAGGCTCTCGGGGTGTTCCGGGATCAGGATGGCGTGGGCGCCACCGGCGGTACCCGAATGCAGCGCAATCCATCCTGCATGCCGGCCCATCACCTCGAGGACCATGCACCGTTTGTGGGAATTGCCGGTCGTACGCAGCCGGTCGATCGCCACGGTGGCAATCTCCACGGCGGTATCGAACCCGAAGGTGTAGTCGGTGTGGCTGAGGTCGTTGTCGATCGTCTTGGGAACACCGACGATCTTGATCCCGTCCTCGAACAGGCGTTTCGACGCCGCCGCCGTGCCCTCACCCCCGATGGCGACGACTGCGTCCACCCCGAGCCGGTCGAGAGTGGCCTGAATGTTCTGCGCACCGCCCTGCGGGCCCTGATAGGGGCCGAACCGGCTGGTACCCAGAATGGTGCCGCCCTGCTGGGCCAGACCACGAACTCTGCTGCGATCCAACGGAATCGCGTCGCCTTCGACGAGTCCCCGCCAACCGTCGAGGAAACCGACGAACTCCTGGCCGTGGACTTCCGTGCCTTTCAGGACCGCGCCGCGGATGACAGCGTTGAGGCCCGGGCAGTCCCCGCCGCTCGTAAGAATCCCGATCGTCGTCATGCATACCTCCGTCGAATGGACTTCGTTCCGCCCTGCCATCCTGCCCGTTACGCCGCGACAGGGCAGCCCTAACCCGGAGTCACCAGCCCCGATTCGTAGGCGATCACCACCGCCTGCGCACGGTCGCGCAGGTGAAGCTTGCCCAGAACCTTGCCGACGTGGGTTTTGACGGTCTGCTCGGCGACGAACAAGCGCTCGGCGATCTCGGTGTTCGACAACCCGTGCGCGATCAGTTCGAGGACTTCGAGTTCACGAGGGGTCAGGACGCCGAGTGTGTCGTCACGCCGACGCCGTGAGGGGCGACGCCGGGTGACGTCGGCGATCAGTCGGCGCGTGACGGTCGGCGCGAGCAGTGCCTCCCCCTTCGCCACGACGCGCACGGCACGGACCAACTCGTCGGCCGGTGCGTCCTTGAGCAGGAACCCGCTCGCCCCCATCCCGAGCGCCTCGTACACATAGTCGTCGAGATCGAACGTGGTCAGCATCAGCACACGTGAACGGGGTTCGCGCGTGTCGGAGAGGATGAGCCGGGCCGCGTCGAGGCCGTTCATCTCGGGCATCCGCACATCCATGAGGACGACATCCGGTCGCAGCCGCGCCACCTCGGTGACGGCGGCCCGCCCATCGGGCGCGTCGCCGAGAACACTGATGTCCGGCTGCGCGGCAAGCAACGCGCCGAAGCCTTGTCGCACCATCGCCTGGTCGTCGGCGATGAATACGGTGACGGGTCTCTCGAACTCGATCATCGGCCGCCAGCCTAGGCCGCGAGCGTCGGAAGCAGTGCCCGCACCTCGAACCCCCCGTCGGGTCGCGGGTGTGCGACAAGGTTTCCCCCGACGGCCGCAGCGCGTTCGGCCATCCCGCGGATGCCGGTACCGCCGCCGTGGTCCGATGCCGAATCAGCCGGTTCTCCGGGGCCGTTGGTCACCGAGATCGTCACGGTCCCTTTTCCCCACTCGAGGCAGGTCGCGACTTCCGCGCCGGGCGCGTGCCGTGCGCTGTTGGTGAGAGATTCCTGAAGGATTCGATACATCGTCAGCGCCACGGCGTCTGTCACACCCGCCGGCACCCCCGTCGTCCGGGCGTCGAGCCGGATCCCGGCACGTCGTGAGGCCTCGAACAGATCGGCAATCCGGTCCAGACCGGGTTGCGGCGCGCTCTCCGGCAGTTGTCCGTCGCTGCGGAGCACACCGAGGAGGCCGCGCACATCGTTGAGCGCTTCGCGAGCGGCGGCGCCGATCGTGTCGAATTCCGCGCGCACCTCGTCTGGCATCGTGGGGAGCCGATACGGTGCGCTCTGCGCCTGCACGACGATCATCGACATGTGGTGGGCGACGATGTCGTGCAGGTCGCGCGCGATGTGCGCCTTCTCTTCGAGGATCGCGCGCCGTGCACGCTCGAGTTCGCTGACCTCCTCCTCGTGTGCGAGTTGCCGACGGGAGATCACGAGCCAGCGCACGAGTAATCCGAACACGACGACGGCGGTGATCCCGATGGCCCAGCCCCAGCCGTCGTTGCCCGGCACGAATCCGAAGAAGAGCAGTACCGTCGCAAGCCATACCGCGAGGACGACGCGGATGTCTTCACGGACGCTCACCGCTGCGACCAGCACAAGCATCACGATGATGTGCACGACCTGCCACGGGTAGTCGAACCCGTCGACGCGGTCGACGACGACCGGGACGACGAGCGCCGTCGCCGCGGTGAGGGCCCAGCCGAGAAGCGGCCGGACCCAGACGAGCAGCATCGGGAACACCGCCGCCGCGGACAGCAGCGGCATCACCTGGGGCGACACCTCGTGGGTCAGGCGCAGGGTGGGCCAGGCGACGGCGTACAGAATGAGCGTCACCGCGACGACGCACATCGATGCCCAGTGCCGGCGGACGAACCGCCCCGTGGACCGCATTCCCGACGATTCCCGCTTCTTCACACGTTCACGCTAGGTTTTGCGCCCCTCGCCTGTCCTCATACCTGAGAGTGAGATCCGGGCGACCCTCCGGTACGGGCCGCTCCTTCCGGACCGCTCCGTCGCGTGATCCGTGCGGATGTGTTCCGTTCCTAGCGTCGCCGCCATGACATTGCGATCGCTGGTCCGCCGGGGTGCGGCCGCCCTCATTGTGGGCGCAGGGGCGGCGCTGTGCGTAGGCGCGACGCCCTCCGCGGCCACCGGTATCCCATCCCCATCGGCCGGAGCGCCGCACGCGCTCGCGGCCACCGCCCCCGTGGATATCACGGCCCCCGCTGCGGCCGTCCACGCTCTCGCGACCGACGACACCGCCGCTGCGATGGCGGCGTTTCCTGCGGACTTCGCCGCCACGATGGGTTACTCGCCGGTGACCGAGCCCGGGGTCACATCCACAGAGGTCCTCGCGGACCCCGACGGGGACTGCTCGTCTCCGGTCCCGCTCCCCAGCTCGTTCGACGCCGCGTGCCGTGTCCACGATCTCGGGTACGACATGTTGCGTTTCGCCCGGGACAGCGGACAGGAACTGGGTCCCGACGCACGCCGCGAGCTGGATGCGATGCTCGCACGTCACCTGCGTGCCACGTGCGAATCCGATGCAGCCCAGAGCGATCCGTCCTGTATGCCCGCGGCCCATCTCGCCACGACCTTCGTGCGTCTCAACTCCTGGCGCCAGGGCTACCGCATCCCGATCTCCGAATCCCCCGCGTCGTTCCTGATGGTGGCAGGTCTCGGCGCACTCCCGGTCGTCTTGGGCGCGTGGGCAGTGCGAAGGGCGGCCCGCCGATGAGCATCCTCGCTCGCGACCACACTGCCGGGTCCCCGCCGTTGCACCCGGGCACCGCCGGGCGCGTCCGGTCCGTCCTGGCATCGTCGGGACCGACGATCGGTACCAGTGTCACAATCGCTGTCGCACTCTGGTTTTCACTCGCGCCGTCGCTGCTTCCCCGCACGTCGTCGACGCAAGGGCTGGTGTCCGGACTGGTGGTCGTGCTGGCACTGGCGGTCCGGGCGGGTATCGCGCGAATGCGCGCCCCGCGCCCCGCACGCGTATCCGGCGAGACCGAGGTGCGGTACCTCGCCGCGTCCGTTGCCGCCGCGTCCGTCGTGATCGCCGGGACCGGCGCACACCACTGGCAGAACGCGCTGCGAGAGGCGATGGGACAGGCACAGATCGGGCCGCGTTATTGGCTCGACGTGTTCGTCACGGCATCGATCGTCGCCGCGCTCCTCGTCTTCTCGGCACGGGCGGTACGCACGATCCTGCGGAACCGGCGAGGACGACGAATTGCGGTGACGATCGGTACAGCTTGTCTCGCAACATGGTTCGCTGCCGGATCGGCACTGCTCTCCCCTGCCC
>NZ_JAXION010000179.1:0-5422 GCF_049311045.1 Rhodococcus sp. 7Tela_A2
GAACGGACCAGCGGGCAGGCACGGGCGGGCGCGACGAGAGGAGGTCACGCCCGCGGTCTTCAGTGGATGTAGTTCTTGACTGCTTCGCGGACGGATCGTGCGCCTGCTGCTGACGCTGATCGTGCGTGCGCTTCGAGGATGTCTCGTTGTTCGTTCGCGTCATCGAGTGCGCGGAACTCTGCGACTGCGTGAGCGTGACTGCGGGCGAGTCGTGGGGTTGCGCCGCATCGTGTTGCGAAGTGCCACACGTCAACATCACGGTTGATGCTCATTGCTGGCCCTGTTGTGTTGAGGGCTTTCTGCCACGCTTCGGGCGTCCAACGGTGGTAGAGCCACAGGTCGGTGCGGTAGTCCAGTTCGATCCTGTTGTGTTGGGGATCTGTTGCCATGAATGCGCGGTGCGCTCGTGAGAGTTGGCCGGCGAAGTCGTGGTGGGCGGCGAGCACTGCGGTTGGTTGGCGGGTGTCCCCGAGGCTGAGGAGGTCGGGGTACCGCTGTTGGTAGAGGGTGTCGAGTTGGTTGAGCAGGTCGGGTAGTTCCTCGGTGATGACCTGCACGGTGTCGGCGGCCGCAGTGGCGAGTAGCCCCCGGGTGATGTGTTCGGCGTCGTCGCGGACCTGGGCTGCGAGGACGTGGTTCCGTACTTGCTGGGGGTAGTCGTCGGCGGTGAGGTCGAGAGGTGTTCCGGTGGCGAGGGTTGCCCGGTGCTCGGTGGCTTTCTGGTTGTGCCGGTCGAAGTTGGTGAGGGCGGCGGTGAGTTTCTTCGAGGGGGTGAGTCCGAGGTCGAGGGCGGCGGTTGCGGCGGCGACGATGCGGCCTGGCCGGTTGCTTTCTCCGAAGTTGGTGGGGAGTTGCCGGCTGAGGTGTCCGAGGATTGTGGCGTGGTCGGTCATGATGCCCTTTCGGTCTGGTCGCGCATGGTGCGGTATTCGAGTACGGCAGCCCGGTCGAATATCCAGGTGCCGTTCAGTTTTCGTCCGTCGAGGCTGCGGGCGATTCGTTGGACACTGCGCGGTGTCCGGTCGAGTAGGTGTGCGGCCTCGGTGGTGTCGATCTGTTGTGTTGAGTCTGTGCTGGGGGCGGTGGGTGCGTCGTCGCCGTGTCGGTGGGTCGACGCTGATCGGCAGGCGGAGAGCAGCGCGGACAGCGGTGCCGGGATGGGTGCGCCCTTCTGGGTGAGTTGGTGAATGGTCGCGGCCGCGGCGAGGTAGGCGGCGTCGACGGCGCGGCCTTGCAGCAGCACGGCATCTCCGAGTCGTTGAATGGGTGGCGTGGTCATGGCGTCCCTGTCTGTTCCGCAGCGTCGTGCAGGGCATCGGCGAGAGTGAGCGCTTCAGTCGGTGTCATCGCGATACGTAGGCCGGCGAAACGCAACACGACGGGACGGGTTGCTGCGCGGTCGGTGTAGACGTGGGGTTCCAGATTTCTCGCGTGCAGTCTCACAGGATCGCCGCCCATCCGCCGCCGCGGTGCTTGAGGCACAGATTCATTCCCGCATTTGGTTCGACGGGGCATCCGAGCGTCTTGCATTGACGTCTGGCGATGATCGTCCGTGCGACGTTCGGTGTGTTGTAGCGCTGGAGGATTGCGTTCGCGGCTATGTCGTCTGCGCTGCGGTGTGCCCGTTCGAGGATGCTCAGGACGGAATCCGTCAGGCCGGGCAGCACAGGGGCTTGGTAGGTAGTGGCGAGCTGCTGAGAGAATCCGCTGAGGGCCGGGTCGATCGCAATGCCTTTGATTTCTGCGGCTGTGGATCGCCACTCGTTCGCGCCGCCGAAGGTCCGGGGTCCGGGGCGAGTGCGCCCGACTGGTTGGATGAGGGTAACTACTGCTGCGGCCAGTCTCGGTTCGTCGGCCCGCTTCTTCCGTATGGCCCATCTGAATGCTTGTTGGGAGATGACGTGCCGTTCGGCGACGAA
This sequence comes from Rhodococcus sp. 7Tela_A2, assembly GCF_049311045.1. Taxonomy (NCBI): domain Bacteria; kingdom Bacillati; phylum Actinomycetota; class Actinomycetes; order Mycobacteriales; family Nocardiaceae; genus Rhodococcus; species Rhodococcus sp. 7Tela_A2. The sequence goes on from NZ_JAXION010000179.1 coordinate 1,920, forward strand.
GAAGATTCCGCATTCGCACGTAGGTCCTGGGATCTCGGGGCACTGTCCACGCTTGCACTTGGCGGTGATTGTGCTGGTGGTGTAACTCTTGCGATCTCCCCAGATGGATTTGAGGTTGCCGTCTGGGGTGAGGTGCCAGATTCGCCACCCGAGGTCGGGTGTGGTGTCGGTGCTCATTAGGTCTTCTCCTCGAGTCGGGGGCGTCCGGGCTGGCCGTGGATTGGGCGTGCCCACAATCCAGCGGGGTCGGTGACTTCGGCGGCTGCTGTACGGCACGCGGACTGCACGGGGCACGCACGGCATTGATGGGCGGCCCAGGCGAGACGCTGCGAGCGGTGTTCGCTTGTCTCGTTGGGAAGCTCGTCGTCGAACAGTGGTGCGTGTCCCGAGCACTTTGCGCCCGAGAGCCGGGAGTCGATGAGTCCGGCGATGGTGTCGGGGATCCGCGGCAAGCGGGACACGGTTCGGCTCATCGGGCGGTCTCCTTGGTGGTGCGGTGCCAGTGGCAGGCCAGTCCGTCACGGGCAACGGGAGTGCGGCAGGGTTGGCCGTCACTGCGGGGGCGGCTGCACCGCGGCTGTATCGGACGGTCGAGGGCAGAGCGCATGGTGTGCGGGATCGGCCGATTGAGTTGCTCGTGTGGGGCGCAGTCGGTGCAGCAGCACCCGTAGTCATCGTCGACCTCGATGCACCCGCCGTGAGCGAGCAGCCAGAGCACCGTGTCGCCGTCGGGGGTGACGCACACCGAGGCGGCGTATCCGTTTCCGAGGGTGGCGGTTCGCCACGGATCGGGGTGGCTCATCGGTTCCTCCTGCGCAGTCCAAGGCGGGCGGCGGTTCCCGCTCTGGTGCCGGCCACCAAGGTGGGGTGATCGAAGTTGTCGCGCCACTGGGGCGGGCAGTCCGGCCACCACTGGGCATGTAGGTCTCGTCGGTTCAGGCATCGCGAGCAGAGGACCCGACCGTGGTCGGTGACGTTGTGCCCCGCGTTCTTCCCGATGGTTCGGTCGCACGATTGGCAGTCGAGTTCATTGGTCATGCTGCGTCTCCTTCGACGTCGGTGCGCTTCAAGATGCATTCGACGTGCGCGGCGATATTCGGATTGCAGGGTTCTGCGCAGACCTTGCAGAGGTGGTCGGGGCTAGCGCGCGTAGAGGCTTGCTCCCTTGCTCCCTTGCTCCCTTGGGGTTCAGCGCTCCCATTGACACCCGCTCTGACCTGCAAGGGAGCAGAAGGGTGCAAGGGAGCATCGTTCTCAGGTGTCGCACCCTTGCCGGCCGAATCTGCTCCCTTGGATGCGTCATGTTGCGGGACGTCAAGGCGCCGCCAGAACCACGGTCCGGGAATCTGCGGCCGGAACACATCGATTGCGGGCGACTCCTTATTGAGCCGTCCCTTGGCGCGCTTCGCCTTGTCCGTCGAGTACCCGGCGGCGTTCGCTGCGGAGTAGATCTCCTTCGCCGCGACCGGACCCGAGGACAGAAGGTCCACCAACCACTTGTCGATCTCGTCGTGGTTGCCGGCGTCCTCGTGTGGCTTCGGGGCGGAGCGGAGTACATCGCCGGCGGTACGGTCGGACTCTCCGACGATGACGAACCGGCCGACTTCTGCGGACTTGCCGCTGTCGGTGGTGACAGTTGCCGATTCAATCCGGTACGTGAGGGCGAGGTCTTCCTCACCGATGGAGTTCTTCTCCTGCGACAGAATGCGTTCACCACCCTCGGATTCCGGGTCCTTCACGAATCCGAAGACAGTGCGAGCGACCTCACCGAAGGCAGACGAACCGTTGATTCCGGCGACAACATCACCGTTGCCTGATTTGTTCAGGTGGGCGATTCCGATCACGATTCCATCGATCGCTTCGGCAAGTTTCGCCCATGGTTCGATCAGTGAGCGCACTTCGTTGTTGCGGTTGATGTCGGTTTTCGATCCGATGGTCGACATCAGAGGGTCGACGACGACGACCTTCACTTGATGAGCAATCAGTTCATCGGTGAGGGCCTGCATGTCTTGGGAGGACAGGAACTTCACTTCCTTGCCGCCGAACTCCACGGTCGGTGTGTAGACACGTCCGAGGTCGGCGCCAGCTGCCCGGAGCCCTGGCTTGACAACGTACTTAGCGGATTCTTCGGCCGCGATGTACGCGACGCTGACCGGCTTTCCTTCCCATGCGCCCGCGATCGTTCCGTTGGAGAACGAGGAAGCGAACCATCGGCCCGCCGTGGACTTTCCCGCACCGGGGCGGCCAGCGAACAGGGAGAGCGCACCGAGTGGCATCCTGCCCTTGCCGCCGTACTCCCACACCCACACCGGAACGTCGTCCTGCACGGTGGTGATGGGCTCGAGTTTGACGACGCGCACAGGCTGCGCCTCGTGATTGCTGTCGCTCATGCGACCCTCCCCGCGGTGCGCTGCGCCGACCGTAGACACGTTTCGATCTCACGTTCGTCGAGACCGACCGCGACAGCCGCTGCCCGAATGTCGTCCAACAACGACTGCTCCCCTCTTTCCAGCGCTCGGCAGAATGCCCAGAACGTCATTGCATTCCGGTCCCCGTCACCGGCTTCGGAAACCTTGCGCACGATGCCGTGACTACGCCGCTCGGGACTGAGCACGGTCGGCTGCGGTGTGTAGGTCGGTGGCTTCACAAGAGGGAGCAGTCGTTGCGGGAGGGGTTTGATCTCGATGTTCCGTTCGATGACGTAGGGGCGCCGGGTGTCCGGATGGATAGAGCCGGGCATGACGGTGTAGCCGGTGCGACCGGATTTCAGGTCTATGCCGGGGTAGTCGGCGAGCTTCCCGCGGATCTTGCCGTCGTAGCGGAAGTAGGCGTGCCGGCCGCCGCTGCCGGTGCGGACGATGAGGGTGTCGAGGACGTCGGGTCCGATGTCGTCGAGGTTGCCGCCGTGCCGGGGGTCTTCGTCGAAGGCCACGACGCCGATACGTCGACCTCCCCAGTTGCAGCCCGGATATTGGCGGGCAAGGCGATTGAGTATGTCGCGGTCGGTGGTGAAGGCGTGGAAACCTCCGGGAAGGAATGCTTTCTTGCCGTCGAGGGGTCCGAGCGCGAAGCCGCGTTCGAGCATCACGCGCGGGTGATTGGTGTTCACGCTGCGGCACCGCCTTCGACACGAACGTCGGTGCGGCGCCAGACACGCGCTGGAGCGTCCCAATCGTCGTCTGCGGCCCGCGGCCCGTATCCCGCGAACTCGATGTACCCGCGGCGACTCAACTCGCGCACGAGCGCCCCGCGGCGACACGGTTTGTCGTCGACATAGGGCGGGAGATACAGCGCCATCTGAGCGGCTGTGAAGGTCATTCCTGCCGGCTGATCCGAGATCCATTGCTGTGCGAGAGTGAGTGCTTCGGAATGCGCTCCCGCGAGAGCGGTTTCGGGGCCGTGTGCAGTATTCTGTTCCTGACGCATGGTGCGCCTTTCTTGGGTGTGGGGGCGGGGGGGTCGGGGGGGGCCGGCCCGCGGCGGGGGACGGGTGTGTGGCCTTT
>NZ_JAXION010000180.1:0-5409 GCF_049311045.1 Rhodococcus sp. 7Tela_A2
TTGCGGCCGGTCCGGTGTCGGATGCGGAGCGGATTGCGCCGGTGCGGCCGTCGAATACGGCGTATGTGATTTTCACGTCGGGGTCGACGGGCCGGCCGAAGGGTGTGGCGGTCTCGCATGGGGCGATTGTCAATCGTCTCGAGTGGATGCAGCACGAATACTCGCTCACCCGAGATGATGTGGTGTTGCAGAAGACGCCGTTTACGTTCGATGTGTCGGTGTGGGAGTTTTTCTGGCCGTTGGGTGTGGGTGCGCGGTTGGTGATGGCTGCTCCGGACGGTCATCGGGATCCGGCCTATCTGGCGACGGTGATGGCCGAGCGTTCGGTGTCGGTGGCGCATTTTGTGCCGTCGATGTTGGCGGTGTTCGTAACCGAGGCCGGGGTCTCGGATCTGTCGGGTCTGCGCTACGTGTTTGCTTCGGGTGAGGCGTTGTCGCCGTCGTTGGCGGCGCGGACGCGTGCGATGCTTCCGAATGCTGCGGTGCACAATTTGTATGGTCCGACCGAGGCCGCGGTGGATGTGACGTTCCACGAGGTGACCTCGGCCGATACCGTGTCGGTTCCGATCGGTGCGCCGGTGTGGAATACGCAGGTGTTTGTGCTCGACAGCCGACTGGCGCCGGTGCCGGTGGGTGTGGCGGGTGAGTTGTATCTGTCGGGTGTGCAGTTGGCTCGTGGGTATGTGGGGCGGCCGGATTTGTCGGCGGAGCGTTTTGTGGCGTCGCCGTTCGGTGTGGGTGAGCGGTTGTATCGCACGGGTGATCTGGTGCGGTGGTCTGCTGATGGGGAGTTGGAGTACATCGGTCGTACCGATTTTCAGGTGAAGTTGCGGGGGTTGCGGATCGAGCTCGGTGAGATCGAGGCGGCGTTGGTGTCGCACGAGTCGATCGCTCACGCTGTGGTGGTGGTGTCGGCCTTTGATCTCGGGGATCAGCTGGTGGGTTATGTGGTGCCTGTTGCGGGCGACACGGTGGATCGTGACGAGTTGGCGGGGTTTGTCTCGGGGTTGTTGCCCGCGTATATGGTGCCGTCGGTCTTGATGGTGCTCGATGAGTTGCCGTTGGGTTCGTCGGGCAAGTTGGACCGCAAGGCGTTGCCTTCCCCTACCTTCGAAGCTCGCGAGTTCCGGGCGCCGCAGACAACCGTCGAACAGAGTGTGGCGTCGACGTTTGCGGACGTGTTGAGCCTCGAGCGTGTCGGTCTCGACGACAACTTCTTCGCCCTCGGAGGCAACTCCCTGGTCGCGACGCAGGTCGCCAGCCGGCTGCAGAAGGAGACGGGGGTCGAAGTTCGGGTCCAGTGGTTGTTCACCGACTCCTCGGTAGCTGCACTCGCGCACCGCATCGAAACCGATGCCGGGAGCGAGGAGGACTTCGATCCGCTCACGGACGGCGCCGTACAGGTTCTGCTGCCGTTCCGTACGCACGGTTCCGGAAACCCGTTGTTCTGCATCCATTCGATGTACGGACTCGCGTGGACCTACTCGGGCCTGACCGGATTCGTGGACGATCGGCCCCTGTACGGGATACAGACGCGCGCACTGTCGGACAACGACTACCTTCCCGGAACCATCGCGGAGATGGCGGACGACTATCTCCGGGAGATCAGGACGGCGCAGCCCGAGGGACCGTACAACCTGATGGGATGGTCGCTCGGAGGAGTGGTGGCACACGAAGTCGCCGTGAAGTTGCAGAAGCAGGGCGAGTTCGTGGAAAGCCTCGTGATGCTGGACAGCCACTGGGATCTCGAGGCAGCGGAGTTCCGCCGTGCCATTCGCGCCAACCTCGCACAGATCGGCGTGATGCTCGAGGACTCGGACGATGTGGCTGCCCTGTCCGACGAACACATCCGAAGACTCTGGGACACGATGGCACAGGACGTGACTGCGCTCAGCGCGCTCACCCTCGAGCGTTTCCGCAACTTGTACCGAAGCGCCGTCCGATCGGGACAACTGATCGCATCGCATCTCCCGGGAACGTTCGACGGTGACATCCTGTATTTCAGTGCAGCCAACCATCCGCCCGCCCGGCACGGAGCGGCGAAGCGGTGGGCTCACCTCGTGACCGGACATGTCACCGATGTACCGATCGACTTCAGCCACGACGACATGACCTCGACGGAGGCGCTCGCGGAGATCGGCCCCGTGCTCGACCACTACCTCAAACGGAATGTGGTGTAACAAGTTGCCGCTGGAATGCGACGCATGTAACTGTACGTAGGCTGCGATCGGGTACGTTCCGTTCGTACTCGCCTCGGACGAGGCGCCGTTGATGTCGACCACGCTGTCCAACCCGAAAAAGGTGAAAGAACCGTATGAAGCATCCGAGACGAGGATCCGGACGACTTCGCGTCCTGACTGCAGGCGCAGCATGCGCGTTGTTCTCTTCCGCTCTGCTGGTCTCCCCGGCAGCGGCTGATCCGGTCGCGGACACCCTGCAGCCGCTCGAGTCGGTGACGAGCGAGAACGGATCGCACATCAGCCGCATCGAAAAGTACGACGAGCAGCAGTTGCTGGTCTACGTTTACTCGGCCTCGATGGACAAGGAAATCCTGCTCGACGTATGGCGTCCGGCAGACATCAGTGAACCGCGCCCCACGCTGTACCTGCTCAACGGTGCCGGTGGCGGAGAAGACAGCGCGACGTGGCGTTACCGTACCGACGCCATCGACTTCTTCAAGGACAAGAATCTCAACGTCGTCTCGCCGGTCGGTGGTAAGTGGAGCTACTACACCGACTGGAATCAGGAGGACCCGGCCCTCGGCGTGAACAAATGGGAGACCTTCCTGACCAAGGAGGTTCCTCCGCTGATCGATGCGGCGCTGGGAACCAACGGTGTGAACGCGATCGCCGGTTTGTCCTCATCGGGTACCTCGGTGCTCCAGCTCGCGATCGCGGGCGGGGGTCTCTACAAGGGTGTGGCCGCCTACAGCGGATGTGCGCAGACCTCCGATCCGATCGGGCAGGAGTTCGTCAAGATCACCACCGAGGTGTGGGGCGGGGGCGACACTCGCAATATGTGGGGTGAAACCGACGATCCGACCTGGGTGGAGAAGGACCCGTACGTCAACGCCGAGAAACTTCGGGGTCTCGAGCTCTATATCTCCAACGGCAACGGACTGCCCGGACAGTACGACACCCTCTACGGCCCGGAGATCGACGGCAAGGTGGAGATTCTCGCCAATCAGGTGGTCGTGGGCGGTGTCATCGAAGCCGCGACGAATTACTGCACTCACAATCTTCGTGACCGGCTCGACGAGCTGGACATCCCCGCGACCTACAACTTCCGTGACTCCGGCACTCATTCGTGGAAGTACTGGCAGGACGACCTGAAGGATTCGTGGCCCGTACTGCAGAAGGCCCTCGGCCTCTGACAACGACCGTGAACGCGTGAAGCCTCTCCCCCCTGTGGGAGAGGCTTCACTGCTTTCTGCCGCCTGGACTGCCCGGTTCGTCAGCCGTTCTGCGCCGCGCGCCGGTACCCTCTGATCGCCGGAACGAGGAACACCGCCACGGTTCCGAGCGACCACGCAAGCGTTTTCACGAACGGTTCGGCCACCGGGCCGCCGATCGCCAGCGCGCGCATCGTGTCGATTGCGCACGACATCGGCTGGTTGGCCACGATCGGCTGGAGCCAGGTCGGGTATGCCATCACCGGCACGAATCCCGAGTTGAAGAACATGAGCATCGTGCAGACGATCGACACCAGTTCCACCAGGGGAATTCGTCCGGGAACGGTTGCCAGCACCGTCACCATCATCGCGAAGCCGATACCGAAGATCAGCGGCACCACGAAAAGCAGGACGGAAGCGCCGAGGCCCTGGGTGAACCGAAAACCCATCACCATCCCCGCGGCGACGATCACGAGCGAGGTCACGAAGACTCGTATCGTCTCTGCCATGAGGCGGCCCACGAGGCCGGCCGAACGATGGATCGGCAGGGTGTAGAAGCGTCCCAGCAGTCCGGAGTCGCGCTCGGCGCGCAGCCCGACCGCGCTCACCACCGACCCGAACATCGCGCCCACCAGCACGATCATGGGAACGGTACCGAAGATCGACGATTGCCCGGTCGCGGCGGTGATGCTGTCCCCGAGCACGATCCGGAACATCACCAGCGTCAGCGCCGGGTAGATCAACGCCTGGATCAGAGTTACCGGATCGCGCGCCCACCGCAGCAGGAGGCGCCCGCACTGCAACCGGCTGTGCTCCCACAACGCGGGGAGAGAGTTCTCGTCCCGCGCATGGTCGGCTGCCGGGTACACAACCGTGCCGTTCGGGCGTGATTCGACGGTGTCGCTCATTCGCTCACCCCCTCCTCGTCGTGGCCCAGAGAGCTGCCGGAAGACAGACCACAGCGAGCCCGATCATCCAGAACGCACTCGGCCTGAAGACTTCCCATGTCACGCCGTCCTGCGCCATGTCGCGCATCGCGAAGGAGAACTGCGAGATGGGCTGGTTGCGGACGAACGGCCTGATCCATTCGGGAAAGCCACTCTCGGGCACGAATCCGCACGAGAGCATCCCGAGGATCAGTTGCGGGAGTGTCAGCGCCTGAGACGTCGCCTCCGGGCTCTTGGACAGGCTTCCGATCGCGTCGGCGCCCAGGCACAGCAGAACACTGATGGCGAGTGCGGTCGCGCAGAACAAGGCCGCCTGGCCGAATCCCGCCGAGAACCGGAAACCGATCGCGTAGCCGAATCCGATGGCCGCAACCAGCGACACGACCGACCGGACCGTCCCGGCCGCCAATCTGGCCAGCATCGGTATCCCAGCCACCACCGGCATCGTCTGCATTCGTGTCGTCAGTCCGGTCGATGCCTCCGACGCAGCAAGCTGAGCCGCGGAGATCGCGGTGAACGCCATGGACTGCAACACGATGATCGGCATCAGGAACTGCGCGTAGTCGATGCCCTGGAGCTGCATCACGAACTTGAGAGGTAGGTAGAACCCGAGTCCGAAGACGACCGGCGCTATCACCGCGACCACGAGTTCGCCGTTGCGCGCCATCGTCCGCAGCGCGCGCGTGGTCAGCACCCACCATTGCTTCGAGGCGGCGGGCGCGATCCGGCGGTGGTCTCCGCCGGGGCTGTCGCCCGAACCCGGAGTGGACGAGCCGGTCGACGGAGGGTCGGGGAGCGGCGCCCGATCGGTGCGTGTCGTCACGGTAGTTCCCCCGCCACCGCCGCCTCCGGTCGTTCTCCGGCGGACGGGGCCGCCGGCGCCTCCCCCGGGACGGGCGGCGCGGGGGGTGCGGGGCGGCGCCGGGACCCGTCGGCGCGCGCAGGCCGCCGCAGCCCGATAGCTGCGAGGTCCACGGCGCGCGGTTCGAGGCGCCGAAGAGCCTCGGTGAGGGTCGCGGCGCCGTCGGGTGCCGGGATCGAGATCCTGTCCTCGTCTCCTTCGGTCCCGAG
>NZ_JAXION010000181.1:0-5399 GCF_049311045.1 Rhodococcus sp. 7Tela_A2
GATGGTGTGTGCGTGTTCTTTGAGAACTCAACAGTGTGCCGATGAATGTCAGTGCCAATTATTTGGTGCGATCATCCGCTTTTGTGGATGGTCAATTTTGCTGGTCATCACATTCTTCCGTCTGTGGTGATCGGTTTTGCTAGTTTGAGTTTGAATGCTAGTGATTTGGCTCGATGTCTTTGACTGATTGGCCCTTCGGGGTTTGATCGAGAGTCTTCAACGGAGAGTTTGATCCTGGCTCAGGACGAACGCTGGCGGCGTGCTTAACACATGCAAGTCGAACGATGATGCCCAGCTTGCTGGGCGGATTAGTGGCGAACGGGTGAGTAACACGTGGGTGATCTGCCCTGCACTTCGGGATAAGCCTGGGAAACTGGGTCTAATACCGGATATGACCACAGGATGCATGTTTTGTGGTGGAAAGGTTTACTGGTGCAGGATGAGCCCGCGGCCTATCAGCTTGTTGGTGGGGTAATGGCCTACCAAGGCGACGACGGGTAGCCGGCCTGAGAGGGCGACCGGCCACACTGGGACTGAGACACGGCCCAGACTCCTACGGGAGGCAGCAGTGGGGAATATTGCACAATGGGCGAAAGCCTGATGCAGCGACGCCGCGTGAGGGATGACGGCCTTCGGGTTGTAAACCTCTTTCAGCAGGGACGAAGCGCAAGTGACTGTACCTGCAGAAGAAGCACCGGCTAACTACGTGCCAGCAGCCGCGGTAATACGTAGGGTGCGAGCGTTGTCCGGAATTACTGGGCGTAAAGAGTTCGTAGGCGGTTTGTCGCGTCGTGTGTGAAATCCCGCAGCTCAACTGCGGGCTTGCAGGCGATACGGGCAGACTTGAGTACTGCAGGGGAGACTGGAATTCCTGGTGTAGCGGTGAAATGCGCAGATATCAGGAGGAACACCGGTGGCGAAGGCGGGTCTCTGGGCAGTAACTGACGCTGAGGAACGAAAGCGTGGGTAGCGAACAGGATTAGATACCCTGGTAGTCCACGCCGTAAACGGTGGGCGCTAGGTGTGGGTTTCCTTCCACGGGATCCGTGCCGTAGCTAACGCATTAAGCGCCCCGCCTGGGGAGTACGGCCGCAAGGCTAAAACTCAAAGGAATTGACGGGGGCCCGCACAAGCGGCGGAGCATGTGGATTAATTCGATGCAACGCGAAGAACCTTACCTGGGTTTGACATATACCGGACGACTGCAGAGATGTGGTTTCCCTTGTGGTCGGTATACAGGTGGTGCATGGCTGTCGTCAGCTCGTGTCGTGAGATGTTGGGTTAAGTCCCGCAACGAGCGCAACCCTTGTCTTATGTTGCCAGCACGTAATGGTGGGGACTCGTAAGAGACTGCCGGGGTCAACTCGGAGGAAGGTGGGGACGACGTCAAGTCATCATGCCCCTTATGTCCAGGGCTTCACACATGCTACAATGGTCGGTACAGAGGGCTGCGATACCGTGAGGTGGAGCGAATCCCTTAAAGCCGGTCTCAGTTCGGATCGGGGTCTGCAACTCGACCCCGTGAAGTCGGAGTCGCTAGTAATCGCAGATCAGCAACGCTGCGGTGAATACGTTCCCGGGCCTTGTACACACCGCCCGTCACGTCATGAAAGTCGGTAACACCCGAAGCCGGTGGCCTAACCCCTTGTGGGAGGGAGCCGTCGAAGGTGGGATCGGCGATTGGGACGAAGTCGTAACAAGGTAGCCGTACCGGAAGGTGCGGCTGGATCACCTCCTTTCTAAGGAGCACTTCTCCCGGCGAGGGTTCACAATGGTGGACTTCTTGTGGGGCAGAGACTGTTTCGTTCCCGTATGTGGAGCGGCAGGAGCTCATGGGTGGAACGCTGACAGCTACTTCTCATCCGGTTTCTTCCTGAGTGGAGAGGCCGAGGGGTTATATCGGTGCACTGTTGGGTCCTGAGAGAACACGCGAGTGTTTGATCAGCGACGATGATCTGCGAAAGTTCTCCGCCTGTGGGTGGGTTCCGGTAGGGGTTGTTGTGTGTTGTTTGAGAACTGCACAGTGGACGCGAGCATCTTTGTTAGTAAGTGTTTATGAGCGTACGGTGGATGTCTTGGCACCAGGAGCCGATGAAGGACGTGGGAGGCTGCGATATGCCTCGGGGAGCTGTCAACCGAGCTGTGATCCGAGGATTTCCGAATGGGGAAACCCAGCACGAGTGATGTCGTGTTACCCGCATCTGAATATATAGGGTGTGTGGAGGGAACGTGGGGAAGTGAAACATCTCAGTACCCACAGGAAGAGAAAACAACATGTGATTCCGTGAGTAGTGGCGAGCGAAAGCGGAAGAGGCTAAACCGTGTACATGTGATACCTGGCAGGGGTTGTGTATGCGGGGTTGTGGGGTTCATTGTGTCGGCGCTGCTGAGCCGGCCAACAGTAAGAAATCATCGTGTTAGTCGAAGTGGTCTGGAACGGCCTGTCGTAGAGGGTGAGAGTCCCGTAGACGAAAACATGGTGACTGTTGATGTGAATACCCAAGTAGCACCGGGCCCGTGAAATCTGGTGTGAATCTGTCGGGACCACCCGATAAGCCTGAATACTCCCTGGTGACCGATAGCGGACAAGTACCGTGAGGGAAAGATGAAAAGTACCCCGGGAGGGGAGTGAAATAGTACCTGAAACCGTGCGCTTACAATCCGTCAGAGCCTGTGCATGATTTAGTTCATGGTGGGTGATGGCGTGCCTTTTGAAGAATGAGCCTGCGAGTTAGCGGCATGTCGCGAGGTTAACCCGTGTGGGGTAGCCGTAGCGAAAGCGAGTCCGAATAGGGCGTTGCAGTGGCATGTTCTAGACCCGAAGCGGAGTGATCTACCCATGGCCAGGGTGAAGCGACGGTAAGACGTCGTGGAGGCCCGAACCCACTTAGGTTGAAAACTGAGGGGATGAGTTGTGGGTAGGGGTGAAAGGCCAATCAAACTCCGTGATAGCTGGTTCTCCCCGAAATGCATTTAGGTGCAGCGTCGCGTGTTTCTCACCGGAGGTAGAGCTACTGGATGGTCTAGGGGGCCCACAAGCTTACCGAAATCAGCCAAACTCCGAATGCCGGTGAGTGAGAGCGCGGCAGTGAGACTGCGGGGGATAAGCTTCGTAGTCGAGAGGGAAACAGCCCAGATCGCCGGCTAAGGCCCCTAAGCGTGTACTAAGTGGAAAAGGATGTGGGATCGCTGAGACAACCAGGAGGTTGGCTTAGAAGCAGCCACCCTTGAAAGAGTGCGTAATAGCTCACTGGTCAAGTGGTTCTGCGCCGACAATGTAGCGGGGCTCAAGTACACCGCCGAAGCCGCGGCATTCACATAACACCCGCATGTTTCTACGGAAGTGTGTGCAGTGGTGTGGATGGGTAGGGGAGCGTCGTGTGGCCATGGAAGCATCGGGGTGACCTAGGTGTGGAGGCCATGCGAGTGAGAATGCAGGCATGAGTAGCGAAAGACGAGTGAGAAACTCGTCCGCCGAATGACCAAGGGTTCCTGGGCCAGGTTAATCCGCCCAGGGTGAGTCGGGACCTAAGGCGAGGCCGACAGGCGTAGTCGATGGACAACGGGTTGATATTCCCGTACCCGTGTGAACGCGCCCATGATGAATCATCGGTACTAACCGTCCAGAAGGTTCCTTTTTCCCTTCGGGGGATTGGGGATTGGATGCACGGGACCTTCGGTGGTAGTAGTCAAGCGATGGGGTGACGCAGGAAGGTAGTGGGGCCAGTCAGTGGTAATACTGGTGTAAGCCTGTAGGGCGTGACATAGGTAAATCCGTGTCGCATATAGCCTGAGAGGTGATGCGTACCCGTTGAGGGGAATTCCATGATCCTATGCTGCCGAGAAAAGCCTCTAGCGAGCTTTCACACGGCCCGTACCCCAAACCGACACAGGTGGTCAGGTAGAGAATACTAAGGCGATCGAGATAACTGTGGTTAAGGAACTCGGCAAAATGCCCCCGTAACTTCGGGAGAAGGGGGACCATGTCTGGTGATGGAATTTACTTCCTGAGCTGGGTGTGGTCGCAGAGACCAGAGAGAAGCGACTGTTTACTAAAAACACAGGTCCGTGCGAAGTCGTAAGACGATGTATACGGACTGACGCCTGCCCGGTGCTGGAAGGTTAAGAGGACCGGTTAGTCACTTCGGTGGCGAAGCTGAGAATTTAAGCCCCAGTAAACGGCGGTGGTAACTATAACCATCCTAAGGTAGCGAAATTCCTTGTCGGGTAAGTTCCGACCTGCACGAATGGCGTAACGACTTCTCTGCTGTCTCAACCACAGACTCGGCGAAATTGCATTACGAGTAAAGATGCTCGTTACGCGCGGCAGGACGAAAAGACCCCGGGACCTTCACTATAGCTTGGTATTGGTGTTCGGTTCGGTTTGTGTAGGATAGGTGGGAGACTGTGAAGCGGTGACGCCAGTTACTGTGGAGTCGTTGTTGAAATACCACTCTGATCGTATTGGATATCTAACCTCGGACCATGATCTGGTTCAGGGACAGTGCCTGGTGGGTAGTTTAACTGGGGCGGTTGCCTCCCAAAATGTAACGGAGGCGCCCAAAGGTTCCCTCAGCCTGGTTGGCAATCAGGTGTTGAGTGCAAGTGCACAAGGGAGCTTGACTGTGAGACTGACAAGTCGAGCAGGGACGAAAGTCGGGACTAGTGATCCGGCACCGGCATGTGGAAGCGGTGTCGCTCAACGGATAAAAGGTACCCCGGGGATAACAGGCTGATCTTCCCCAAGAGTCCATATCGACGGGATGGTTTGGCACCTCGATGTCGGCTCGTCGCATCCTGGGGCTGGAGTAGGTCCCAAGGGTTGGGCTGTTCGCCCATTAAAGCGGCACGCGAGCTGGGTTTAGAACGTCGTGAGACAGTTCGGTCTCTATCCGCCGCGCGCGTTAGAAACTTGAGGAAGGCTGTCCCTAGTACGAGAGGACCGGGACGGACGAACCTCTGGTGTGCCAGTTGTCCCGCCAGGGGCACTGCTGGTTGGCTACGTTCGGAAGGGATAACCGCTGAAAGCATCTAAGCGGGAAGCCTGTTCCAAGATGAGGTTTCTCACCCCCTCGAGGGGGTAAGGCCCCCGGCAGACCACCGGGTTGATAGGCCAGAACTGGAAGTGCGGTAACGCATGGAGGTGACTGGTACTAATAGGCCGAGGACTTTCTAACGAAGGTGCTACGCGTCCACTGTGCGGTTTCTGAAACAGCACACACGAACATCGGGTCCACTGTGGTGGGTTTGGTGTTTGCGTGGAGTTTCATAGAGTTACGGTGGTTATAGCGTGGGGGAAACGCCCGGTCCCATTCCGAACCCGGAAGCTAAGCCCCATTGCGCCGATGGTACTGCACTCGACAGGGTGTGGGAGAGTAGGACACCGCCGAACACCCGTT
>NZ_JAXION010000182.1:0-5359 GCF_049311045.1 Rhodococcus sp. 7Tela_A2
GGGGGGCGGCCCCCCCCCCCGGGCCCCCCCCGCGGCAGCTTGAAAGGATGTCTCCATGACTCCACCTCGCGACGACAGCAACGGTAAGTCGGGACGCCGCGCCGAACTGCTCGCCATTGCTGCCGATCTCTTCGCTTCGCGGGGCGTCCGCGCGACCACCGTGCGCGACATCGCCGACGCGGCCGGGATTCTCTCGGGAAGCCTCTACCACCATTTCGATTCCAAGGAATCGATGGTCGACGAGATCCTGCGCGGATTCCTCGACGACCTGTTCGACCGGTATCACAAGATCGTCGCGTCGGGGCTGGACTCCCGTGCGACACTCGAGGCTCTGGTGACCACCTCGTACGAGTCGATCGACAGGTCGCATTCGGCGGTGGCGATCTACCAGGACGAGGCCAAGCACCTCGAGGGTGAACGCTTCGCGTACATCGCCGAACGGAACACCGAATTCCGGGAGTTGTGGATCGGTGTCCTCGAGCGTGGCGTGGCCGACGGAACGTTCCGGCCGCATCTCGATGTCGAACTCGTCTTCCGGTTCGTCCGCGACACCGTGTGGGTCGCGGTGCGGTGGTATCGCCCCGGTGGCGCCCTCACCGTAGAACAAGTTGCGCAGCAGTACCTTTCCATCGTTCTCGACGGACTGTCGAACCCGGATCTGCATAAGGAGCAATCATGACCGAGGCCTACATCGTCGACGCGGTGCGCACACCGATCGGCAAGAAGAAGGGCGGACTGTCCGGCGTGCACCCGGCCGATCTCGGCGCGCACGTCATCAAGGCCGTCGTCGAGCGCACCGGAATCGATCCGGGCGACGTGGACGACGTGGTGTTCGGCTGCGTCGACGCCATCGGCGGTCAGGCCGGCAACATCGCCCGTACCGCCTGGCTCGCTGCCGGGTACCCGCAGCACGTGCCCGGGGTGACCGTCGACCGCCAGTGCGGGTCGAGCCAGCAGGCGCTGCACTTCGGCGCTCAGGCGATCATGAGCAATACCGCCGACCTCATCATTGCGGGCGGCGTGCAGAACATGTCGCAGATCCCGATCTCGTCGGCGATGACGGCCGGGCAGCAGTACGGCTTCGACACGCCCTTCGGCGGGTCGACCGGCTGGACCGAGCGCTACGGCAGTGACGAGGTGTCGCAGTTCAAGGGCGCCGAGATGATCGCCGACAAGTGGGACATCAGCCGCGAAGAACTCGAGCAGTGGGCTCTGCAGAGTCACGAGCGTGCCAAGGCCGCCATCGCGGCGGGCCGCTTCGACAACGAGACCGTGCCGCTCGGTGACGCGACCGTCGACGAGGGGCCGCGCGAGACCAGCCTCGAGAAGATGGCGTCGCTGCAGCCCCTCGTCGAAGGCGGACGGATCACCGCGGCTGTTGCGAGCCAGATCTCCGACGGTGCCTCCGCTGTCCTCCTGGCGTCGGACGAGGCCGTGAAGAAGTACAACCTGAAGCCCCGTGCCCGGATCCACCACCTCAGCGCCCGCGGTGACGACCCGATCTTCATGCTGACCGCCCCGATCCCGGCGACGCAGTACGCCCTCGAGAAGACCGGCCTGACGATCGACGACATCGACCTGATCGAGATCAACGAGGCGTTCGCACCGGTGGTGCTGGCCTGGATCAAGGAGATCGGCGCCGATCCGGCGAAGGTCAACGTCAACGGCGGCGCGATCGCGCTCGGTCATCCCCTCGGCGCGACCGGCACCAAGTTGATGTCGACGCTCCTGAACGAACTCGAGCGCACCGGTGGTCGTTACGGACTGCTCACCATCTGTGAAGGCGGCGGCACCGCCAACGTGACGATCATCGAGCGTCTCGACTCCTGACGTCCTCGGTGTTGGGGCCCCCGGGGCGGCCGGGCGGGCCCCCCCCCCCGCGCGCGTGTTACCGACGCGACGGTTCGGGGATGCGCTGCCGGTACACGTCCGTAACGTGCTAGGCGCTGTCGGAACGGTGGTTCGGGACTACCCTTCGGAATATGTGCCGGAACATCACAGAGCTGCGCGGACTCGAACCGGCAGCGACCGCCGAGGAAATCGAGGCGGCCGCCCGGCAGTACGTCCGTAAGGTCACCGGAATCCAGTCCTTGTCCGACGCGACCCGGGAGCCGTTCGACCGGGCTGTCGCCGAGGTTGCCGCGACGACCACCAGGCTGCTGGCGTCGCTTCCCGAACGGAGACAGCCTCCCCGCACCGTTCCGCCGTTGCGGCGTCCCGAGGTCCGGGCGCGGATGGCGGCGCGCGGCTGACGCCGTACGTCGGCGCAGCAGTACGCACCCGAACCTCGGCATTCGGACCATTTTCCCGGTTCTCACCGGCTTCGCGCGAGTAGCGTGACGCAGGCCAGCATCGTGCGCGACGACGCGGACCACCGTGGCGTCGCGCACGGTCCCGCGCCGACCCGGTGAGGAGCCGAAATGGCCGTCGAGCAGTCGCCGCACAGCCGCGAGTACGTCGAATATCTCCGTACGGACCCGGATCTGCCGCCGGTCGGCGTCGTCGATCGAACTCCGATGTCGCTGACCGCGCGCATCGTGTTCGTCCTCTTGGCGGTCGCCGGTGCCGTCGCCTGGGCCGTGATCGCGCTGGTGCGCGGCGAGGACGTCAACGCCGTGTGGTTCGTCATCGCGGCGGTCTGTACCTATCTGATCGCGTACAGGTTCTATGCCAAGTTCATCGAGCGAAAGATCGTGCAACCGCGCGACGATCGTGCCACTCCTGCCGAGGTGCTCGAGAACGGCAAGGACTACATGCCGACCGACCGGCGGGTGTTGTTCGGTCATCATTTCGCCGCGATCGCAGGCGCGGGACCGCTCGTCGGTCCGGTTCTCGCCGCGCAGATGGGTTATCTGCCCGGCACGATCTGGATCGTCGTCGGAGTGGTCTTCGCCGGAGCGGTCCAGGACTTCCTCGTGTTGTGGATCTCGACGCGGCGCCGTGGGCGCAGCCTGGGACAGATGGCGCGCGAGGAACTCGGCGTTGTCGGCGGAACCGCCGCCCTGATCGCGGTTTTCGTCATCATGGTCATTCTCATCGCGGTACTCGCACTCGTCGTGGTCAATGCCCTGGCCGAGAGCCCGTGGGGGCTGTTCTCCATCGCGATGACCATCCCGATCGCCCTGTTCATGGGCGTGTACCTACGGTTCCTGCGACCCGGCAAAGTCGCGGAGGTCTCGCTCATCGGAGTGGCCCTGTTGCTGCTGGCGATCATCTCCGGCGGCTGGGTCGCCGAAACGAACTGGGGCACGGAATGGTTCACCCTTTCTCCGGTCACCATCGCATGGCTGATGATCGCCTACGGGTTCGCGGCGTCGGTACTACCGGTCTGGCTGCTGCTCGCGCCGCGCGATTACCTTTCGACGTTCATGAAGGTCGGCACGATCATCCTGCTCGCCGTGGGCATCCTTGTCGCCCGTCCCGTGATCGAGATGCCGGCCGTGTCGTCGTTCGCGGTCGCCGGGAACGGACCCGCGTTCGCAGGTTCGCTGTTCCCGTTCTTGTTCATCACCATCGCGTGCGGCGCACTGTCCGGTTTCCACGCCCTGATCTCGTCGGGCACCACCCCGAAGATGCTCGAGAAAGAGAAGCAGATCCGGCTGATCGGATACGGCGGAATGCTCACCGAGTCGTTCGTCGCGATCATGGCGCTGGTCACGGCCTGCATCATCGATCAGCACCTGTACTTCGCGCTCAATGCCCCCGCAGTGCTCACCGGAGGCACCCCGGAGACCGCGGCGGCCTACGTCAACGGACTCGGCCTGTCGTCGCCGGATATCACTCCCGAGCAGATCGCCGGGGCCGCGGCAGCGGTCGGGGAGGAATCGATCATCTCCCGCACAGGTGGTGCGCCGACGCTCGCGTTCGGTATGTCCCAGGTGCTCAGCGACCTGTTCGGTGGCGACGCTCTCAAGTCGTTCTGGTACCACTTCGCGATCATGTTCGAAGCGCTGTTCATTCTCACCACCGTGGATGCGGGAACCCGCGTCGCCCGCTTCATGCTCTCGGACTCGCTCGGCAACTTCGGTGGTCCGGCCCGCCGCTTCAAGGATCCGTCCTGGCGGCCCGGCGCATGGTTCTGCTCGCTGGTCGTGGTCGCCGCGTGGGGCGCGATCCTGCTGATGGGCGTGACCGACCCGCTCGGCGGCATCAACACCCTCTTCCCGCTGTTCGGCATCGCCAACCAGTTGCTCGCGGCGATCGCGCTGACCGTCGTTCTCACCATCGTGGTGAAGAAGGGAATGACGAAGTGGGCGTGGATTCCCGGTGTACCGCTGGTGTGGGACCTGATCGTGACGATGACCGCGTCCTGGCAGAAGATCTTCTCCTCGGACCGGGCGGTGGGGTACTGGGCACAGCACCGCGCCTTCGTCGACGCAAAGAACTCGGGCGCGACCGCGTTCGGGTCGGCGGACAGCCTCGACGAGATCGACGCGGTCATCCGGAACACGTTCATCCAGGGCACGTTGTCGATCGTGTTCGCGGGACTCGTGCTCGTCGTGGTAGCGGCGGGTCTCGTCGTGTGCGTCAAGGCCGTACGTGCGGGTGGGCTTCCGACGACGGAGTCGCCGGACGTACCGTCCAAGATCTTCGCTCCCGCTGGGTTCGTTCCGACCCCTGCCGAGCGGGAGTTGCAGAAGCAGTGGGACGAACTGATCGCGTCGGGCAAGGTCCGGCCTCCCGGTGCGGCGGTGACGCGGGACGGCCCGTTGCGCCGGCACGCTCACGAGAAGACGGGCACCTCATGACCTCGGTACTGCGCCGAGTGTGGTGGTGGGTCGGAGCGTTGATGGGTGACCACGACTACGCGCGCTATGTGGAACTGCACCGCAGGCTTCACCCGGGATGTCCTGTCCCGAGCGAGCGTCAGTACTGGCGGGAGCGTCACGCGGACGCGGACACGAACCCCGGCGCGAGGTGCTGCTAACCGCGTTGCCGGTTACTCGTCGTGTTTGCTGCGGCGCAGTTCGTCGTTGATGCGGAGGGCTTCGGTGAGCTGATCCTCCAGGATGATGATCCGGCACGCCGCATCGAGTGCGGTGCCCTGGTCGACGAGTTCCCTCGCGCGGGCGGCGATGCGAAGCTGATATCGCGAATACCGCCGGTGCCCGCCTTCCGACCGCATCGGATTGACCAGGTTCGCGGTGTCGAGACTCCGGAGGAAGGCTTGGGTGACGCCGAGCAGCTCGGCGGCGCGTCCCATGCTGTACGCAGGGAAGTTCTCGTCGTCGAACTTGTCTTCGGCGTCGTTGTTCTGTTTCACGAGGTGTGCGTGTCGCCCTTCGTATACATGGACGGGGGGCGGGGGGGGGGGGGGGGGGGGGGGGGGGGGGGGGGGGGGGGGCGGGGGGGTGCGGGG
>NZ_JAXION010000183.1:0-5291 GCF_049311045.1 Rhodococcus sp. 7Tela_A2
GGTGGGGCCCCGGGCGCCCCCCCCACCGCCGACGCTATCGGGCTCCGGCCGCACGCCGAAGGAGCGGCTCGGTGCGCTGCGGGACGAGTTCGCGCATCACGAGCGACATGTCGGTGCGCTCGACGCCCGGAATCCCGAGAATCCGCTCCGCCAGCCGATAGAGATCGTCGGCGTCGCGCGCCACGATCTTCACCGACAGGTCGATCGGACCGGTCACCCCGTACACCTCGGTGACCTCGGGGATCTGTGCCAACTCCTCGACGACCGCGTCGAGCCGGTGCTGATCGACCTGGGTGGCGACATAGGCCGCGAGCGGGTACCCGAGCGCGACGGGGTCGACGCGGCGATCGAACGAGGCGAGGACCCCTTCCGACTCCCACCGGCTCAGCCGCGCCTGAACCGTGTTGCGCGAGAGTCCGAGTCGCTGCGACAACTCCACCCCGGTTGCTCTCGGCGTACGAGCGAGTTCGAGCAGCAAACGTGCGTCCGTCCCGTCCAGACTGGTCATTCTTCGCAGTGTGCCACTCCGAACCGCCCGGCGACCGTGCTTCCTGCACACTGCGCGACGCATCGATTGCGCACTCGTCCCAGAAGTGGATCATGTGAGGTACACCACTCACATTCCGGCGCGGCCCACCCGGCTCACCCGGACAGCACCCACGAGGTGACCCGATGGTTGCACCCACGACCCACCCGGTCCAGTTGATCCAGCCCGACGGGCAACGCGTCCACAACCCCGCTTACAGCGGACTGGTCGCCGATATCGGACCCGCCCGACTCCGCGACCTCTACCGCGACCTGGTCGTCGTCCGCCGGCTCGACAACGAGGCGATCGCGCTGCAGCGCCAGGGCGAACTCGGCCTCTGGGCGCCGATGACGGGCCAGGAGGCCGCACAAGTCGGGTCGGCCCGGGCACTGGAAACCGACGACTACGTCTTCACGAGCTACCGCGAGCACGCCGTCGCCTGGTGTCGTGGTGTCGATCCCGCCGACATGACCGCCCTGTGGCGCGGCTGTGCCCACTCGGGATGGGACCCGGCCACCGTCAACACGACCAATCCCGCCATCGTCGTCGGGGCACAGGGCTTGCACGCGACGGGCTACGCCATGGGAGCCAAGCTCGACGGCGCCGACATCGCCACGATCGTGTATTTCGGCGACGGCGCGACGAGCCAGGGCGACCTGTCGGAGGCGCTCGGATTCGCGGTCGGCTGGGGCGCCGGCGTCGTCTTCTTCTGCCAGAACAACCACTGGGCGATCAGTGCCCCCACGCAGATGCAGAGCCCGGTGCCGCTCGCACAGCGCGCCGCGGGCTTCGGAATGCCCGCCGTGCAGGTCGACGGCAACGACGTCCTCGCCGTTCTCGCGGTCACCCGGCAAGCCGCCCGGCACGCGCGCGAAGGCTCCGGACCGTTCTTCGTCGAAGCGCTCACCTACCGGATGGGACCGCACACCACATCGGACGATCCGAGCAGGTACCGCACACCCGCAGACCTCGAAGCGTGGAAGGTACGCGATCCGCTGGACCGCATGCGACGTCTCCTCGAACGCGAAAACCTTGCCGATCGGGCATTCTTCGACGACGTGGACACGACCGCGCAGGACGCGGCGACGCGGTTGCGGCGCGGCACGCTCGAACTGCCCGACCCGCATCCGCTGACGATGTTCGACCATGTCTACGCCACCGACCATGCGCTGCTCGCGGACGAACGTGCCGGTTACACCGACTATCTCGCGAGTTTCACCGGCGCCGACGAGGAGGCAGTGCGATGACCACCACGACGATGGCGCTCGGCGCGGCACTCAACGCCGGCTTGCGCCGCGCACTCGAACAGGACCGGAAAGTAATTCTGATGGGCGAGGACGTGGGCAGGCTCGGCGGCGTCTTCCGGGTCACCGACACCTTGCAGAAGGATTTCGGTGAAGCGCGAGTGATGGACACTCCTCTGGCCGAATCCGGCATCGTGGGAACGGCATTCGGGATGGCCCTGCGCGGCTACCGCCCGGTGTGCGAAATCCAGTTCGACGGATTCGTCTACCCCGCGTTCGACCAGATCGTCTCGCAGGTGGCGAAAATCCGTTACCGCACCGCGGGAGCGGTCACCGCGCCACTGACCATCCGCATCCCCTACGGCGGCGGCATCGGCGCGGTCGAGCACCATTCGGAATCGCCCGAGGCATATTTCGCCCACACCGCCGGTCTCCGGGTGGTCAGTCCGGGCAGCCCGTCCGACGCGTACTGGATGATTCAGCAGGCTGTCGCGCTCGACGACCCCGTGGTCTTCCTCGAACCGAAACACCGGTACTGGGAACGCGGCGAGGTCGATGTGGACACCGGACCCGATCTTCCCCTCGACCGTGCGCGCATCCTGCGAGCCGGAAGCGACGTCACCGTGGTCACTTTCGGCGCGATGGTGCCCACCGCCCTGCAGGCTGCGGACATCGCTGCGGCCGAGGGCCGGTCACTCGAGGTGATCGATCTGCGGTCGCTCTCGCCCATCGATTTCGACACCGTCGAAGCGTCGGTGCGCCGCACCGGACGCCTCGTGGTGCTGCAGGAGGCGCCGGTGTTCTGCGGGATCGGCGCCGAGATCGCCGCCCGGACCGCCGAGCGTTGCTTCTACCAACTCGAAGCGCCGGTCCTCCGCGTCGGCGGATTCGACATTCCGTACCCGCCGGCAAAACTCGAATCCCACCACCGGCCGGACCCGGACCGCATCCTCGATGCGGTGGATCGCGCACTCGCGGCATGACGAAGGGAGTGGCGATGTCACAGTCCGTCGAGGAGTTCCGCCTGCCCGATCTCGGGGAGGGACTCACCGAGGCCGAGTGGGTGTCGTGGTCGGTGCAGATCGGCGACCGCCTCGAGCTCAATCAGGTCATCGGCGAGGTGGAGACGGCGAAGGCGACCGTCGAGTTGCCGTCGCCACATGCCGGCACGGTCGCCGAACTCCTTGTCGCACCGGGCCAGACGATCCCCGTGGGCAGCCCGCTGTTGCGGATCGCGGTCGGCGCGGAGCCGTCGGACGGCGCACAACCCGCGGCGTCCCCGGCGTCCGACGAGGCGCCCGCCGAAGCGCGTCCGGCGGTGCTGGTCGGCTACGGCCCGGGCGCCGCACCCGTCAGCCGGCGCGCGACACGGACCAACTCTGCCGGGACCTCGTCGAGCACCACCGGCGCGCCCGCGCCCCGCCCGGCCGCGAAACCGGGCGCGCGCCGGGAGGCGGCCCTGCTCGGGGTGGATCTCGCGGAGGTCGAGGGCTCCGGGCAGGGAGGGGCGATCACCCGGGACGATGTCCGGCGCGCGGCAGGACCCGATGCCGGGCACACCGAGACGGACACAATGCGACCCGCGTCGGCCACCAGCCGGGTGCCGATCCGCGGTGTCCGCAAACGCACGGCCGACGCTGTGACCCGCAGCGCGTTCACCGCACCGCACGCGACGGTGTTCCTCACCTGCGATGTGACGGCCACAGTCGACCTCGTGACGCGATTGCGCCGCGAACCTGCGTTCGACGGCCGTCACCTCACCGCGCTGACCGTCGTTGCCCGGGCATTGATGCGCGCGGTCGCCGAGGAACCGTCGCTCAACTCACGGTGGGACGACGACGCCCAGGAGATCGTCGTCCACCACGACGTCCATCTCGGGATCGCCGCCGCCACGCCGGACGGGCTGAAGGTTCCGGTCGTGCGCGACGCCCGGCATCTAGCGCTCCCGGACCTCGCGGGTGCGATCGCCGAGGCCGCCGATCGCGCCCGGACCGGCCGATCGACGCCCGCCGAGCTGACCGGTTCCACCGTGTCCGTCACCAACATCGGTGTCTTCGGCATCGAGGCGGGCACACCGATCCTCAACCCGGGCGAAGCGGCGATCCTCGCGGTCGGCGCCATCGCGGATCGTCCGTGGGTGATCGACGGTGCACTCGCCGTCCGCAAGGTCGCGAGCCTGTCGCTCTCGTTCGACCATCGCGTCGTCGACGGTGAGCAGGGCGGCCGCGCGCTCGCCGCGATCGGCCGCTTCCTCGGAGACCCGGTGCCCGCGCTGCTCGGCGGCGCGTAACGAGCCGGTGCCCGGCTTCGGGAGGCGAAATCGGTACCGTGCCCGCGTGACCGATTCTGTGCGGAAGAACGCCCGGCTCGCCCGCGCGCGCGTCGCGGTGTTCACGGTGTTCGGCGTGAACGGGTTCCTGCTCGCCATGTGGGTGGTGCACATCCCGGTGATCCTGGAGCGGGTCGGGACGGGGTACGCGACTCTCGGATCGCTGTTGCTGCTGCTCGCGGCGGGTGCGCTGTGCGGAATGCAGGTGACGGGACGGCTCGCCGACCGATTCGGCAGCCACCGCACGACGATCGTGTCGGCGCTCGCGCTGGCGGTCGTGGCCGTCGGGCCCGGACTCGCGACCGCGCCGTGGCAACTCGGCCTGGCCCTCGCGATCTTCGGGCTGGCGAACGGCGCACTCGACGTCTCGATGAACTCGCAGGCCGTGGTGCTCGAGCAACGGTACGAACGGCCGATCATGTCGGCGTTTCACGGAGTGTTCTCCGCCGGGGGCATCGCCGGGTCGCTGGTGGGTGCGGCCACCCTCGCGATGGAGGTGAGTCCTCCCGTCACGCTTGCGGCGGCGGGAGGAGTGGCGGTATGCCTGGTCGCATGGGCCGGGCGGCATCTCGTGCGCACCACGCCCGTTCCTCGCCGGTCGCCGTCCGGGCGACGCGGCGGCTATTCCCGGCGGGTGGTGCTGCTCGGTGGTGTCGCGTTCGCGCTGATGCTCTGCGAAGGGGTCGCCAACGACTGGAGTGCCCTCCAGGTCCAGGAGCGACTCGACAGTCCGGCGTCGGTGGCCGCGCTCGCGTTCGGGGCGTTCTCCGCGACGATGACGCTCGGCAGGTTCGTCGCCGACCGGGTGAGCGCGCGTATCGGCAGCGCCGGCGTGATCCGGTACGGAACGCTGATGGCGGCCGTCGGCATGGGCACGGTGATGGCGTCGCCGGTTCTCCCCCTGACGCTCGCCGGGTGGGCGCTCTTCGGTCTCGGACTGTCCGGTGCCGTACCCCAGCTGTTCACCGCGGCAGGCAATCTCGACTCCGGGTCGCCCGGTGCCGACATGTCCCGCGTCGTGGGCCTGGGCTATCTCGGGTTCCTGGCGGGACCGGCCTGTATCGGGTGGGTGTCCGAGGCGACGTCTCTCACCACGGCGATGGCGGTGCCGCTCGTCTGCGTACTCGTCGCGGCGCTGCTCGCCCCGGTGCTCACGGCCCCGACGACACCGGCGCCCACGCGGTGATCCGCG
>NZ_JAXION010000184.1:0-5215 GCF_049311045.1 Rhodococcus sp. 7Tela_A2
CTCCGGGTACACGGAAGCGGTCGACAGCCCTACCCGTATGCCGTTCGCCGTCATCATCGGATCATCACCCGTTGGGCATCAGGAACAGGAGAGGTCCGAACGCAACGAACACGCCGACCGCCAGAGCGATGAGCTGGCTGGCGATGTCGTCGGTGCGGCGCAGAATCCGCACCAGCGCGACGAGACCCACGATCACCAGCAACGCCAGGCCGAATGCCACCCACGGCATCATGTCCCAGAGCTTCTCGAAACCCTTGAACAACAGTGCCCCTGCGGCGACCGCGGCAACGCTTTCGGTGATCAGCAGGGCCCATTGCTTGAGGCTGCTGCCGCCGGGCTCGTCGTCTGCACCGTCCTGTGGGGCGTCGTCCGTCCGGTCTTCCCGGGAGGTGCGGCCGCTCGTCTGCTCGTCCACGTCGGACGGGTTCGCCGGGGCGACCTTCCGGGGGGAGGCCTTTTCGGGGACGTCCTCGGTGTTCTTCCGGCGACGCTTGCCCCGTGCGGGAGTGTCGGCACCGTCGCCGGCCGCGGAGTCAGGCGCGCCCTTCCGCGCATCCCCGACCGGCTCGGCGAAGCCGTAGGTGTCGGTCGGGTCGTTCTCGTCCTCGGTGCCGGTGCCTTGCAGGTCGCTGGCGGGACCGGAGAGCAGTCGCGGCTCGGCGACGTCCCCGCCCCGCGGGGTAGGCACGGGCGCACTCTGGGTGTCCGGTGCCGAAATGCCCAGGTGTGCGCGGGCACGGCGAGGAAGTGCGGCAGGCCGGATCACTTCGGTGGGCGACTCGACCTTCGGTGCTTCCCGCACCGCGGCTGCCGACGGCGCCGAGCCGCGGGAGCCGGACGTCGCGCCTCGCGGGGCGGAGGTCGAACGGGAAGCGATGGTGGGCTTGGCTCCGAGGCCACTTTTGGGTGTTGCTGTCGGCGAGCCGAATTCGGGGCGCGCGGTCACGGTGGTCAGCTCCGTCGCCGACGGCGGTGCCGGGGTGACGAGTTCGGGGACCTCGACCTGGGGAGTGACCGGCACGACGGGCTCGACGCGCGGAGTTTCGGGAACGACGAATTCCACCCGGGGGACGGACGGCGCCACCGGTTCGACCTTCGGCACCTGTGGTGCCGCGTCGGCCGATCGTGTCCCGGCGGACGCGGAGTCGTCGGCCCGTGTGATGGGGATTTCGCCGGTCAGCTCGGCGACGGAGATTCCGCCGCTCGTGCCGCGCCGACGGCGTCCACCACTGCGCGAGTTCACCTTCTGGCCGTTACGGGCCAGCAGTTCGGCAACGGAGACCTGCCCCGTGTCGTTTCTCCGATTCTCGGTCATCCGGCAGTCACCACCAGTTCGCCCCCCATGTCGGTATCGAGCTTCCGCAGAATCAGGCCTTCGCGCAATGCCCACGGGCAGATCTGCAATGTTTCCACGCCGAGTGCGCGCATGCTCGCCTCGGCGACCAGCGCTCCCGCGACGAGTTGCTGGGACCGGTCCGAGCTCACACCCTCGAGTTCGGCGCGGTCGGCCGTGGTCATACGGGAGATGAATGCGATGAGCTGCCGGAGGCCGCTCGCGGTCAGTGTGCGCTGCACCCGCATACCCGCCGACGACGGCGCGGCCCCGGTGAGCCGCGCGAGCGTCCGGAAGGTCTTCGAGGTGCCGACGCACAGGTCGGGATCGCCGGCGTGGCGCAGGTGCTTGGTGGGCTGGACGAGTTCGGCGTCGAGCCAGTCGCGGAGCGCGGCGATTCGCCGCTTGCCGGGCGGATCCTCGGGGAACCAGTCACGGGTGAGACGCCCGGCGCCCATCTGGAGCGAATACGCGACGTCCGGGTCCTCGTCCCCACCGAACGACAACTCGAGCGAACCGCCGCCGATG
Source organism: Rhodococcus sp. 7Tela_A2 (assembly GCF_049311045.1). Lineage (NCBI taxonomy): Bacteria > Bacillati > Actinomycetota > Actinomycetes > Mycobacteriales > Nocardiaceae > Rhodococcus > Rhodococcus sp. 7Tela_A2. Next base: position 1,862 of record NZ_JAXION010000184.1, read on the forward strand.
TCGAGGTTCAGGATGCGGCCGGCACTCCACCCGTACCAGCGCCGCACCGCGAGAAACGTCAGCCGCGCTTCTTGTTCGCCCGACAGCACGTCGAGAGAAACCCCGGCTTCGCGGCGCACGCGGTCCAGCACGTCGTCGGAATTTCCGGCGTCGCGCACCGCCGAGGTGGCGAACGCCATCAGCTCGCCGCACCCCGAGGTCCGGGCGATGCTTGCGAATTCGGCGACCGTCTCCACCAGCCGATCGGCGCCCCGAGTGGTGATGTCGCCTGCGTCGTCCATGTTCTCCGACAACTGCAGTGTCGCCTTGGTAGAACTCATAGGTGTGGGATGGCCGCCACGATGGGCGTCCACCACAAGTAGGTGAACGGTATTGCTTCCGACGTCGAGTACCCCTAAGCGCACATCAACACGTTACTGGGTCTACCGTCGAGACCTGTGACAGCAGGTATGCCCGGCGCCCCACGCAAGCTCGATCCGGCCCCGGAGGTTCCCCTCGATTTCCCGCGGGAGTGGGTCGAGTTCTACGACCCCGACAACGACGAGCACCTCATCGCAGCAGACATGACCTGGCTGCTGTCCCGATGGACGTGCGTCTTCGGCACACCTGCCTGCCAGGGCATCATCGCCGAGCGCCCGGACGACGGGTGCTGCTCGCACGGCGCGTTCATGTCCGACGAGGACGACCGCGTCAAGCTGGAGAAGGCAGTGAAACATCTCACGCCCGACGACTGGCAGTTCATGGACAAAGGGCTCGGCAAGAAGGGATTCCTCGAAGAGGACGAACTCGAGGACGAACCCGCGCTCCGGACCCGCCGGTACAAGGGCGCGTGCATCTTCCTCAACCGGCCCGGGTTCGAGGGCGGGGTCGGCTGCGCGTTGCACAAGATGGCCCTGCGGCGCGGTATCGAACCGCTCGAGATGAAGCCGGACGTGTGCTGGCAGCTCCCGATCCGGCGCACCCAGGACTGGATCGAGCGTCCCGACGGAACCGACATCCTGCGGACGGTCATCACCGAGTACGACCGGCGAGGCTGGGGCGAGGGTGGGCACGACCTCGACTGGTACTGCTCCGGCTCCCCCGACGCCCACGTCGGCGAACGTCCGGTGTGGCAGTCCTATGCGCCCGAGCTCACCGAACTCCTCGGTGCGGCCGTCTACGACGAACTGGCACGTCTGTGCCGGCGACGTCAGGGTCTGGGACTCGTCGCGGTCCACCCCGCGACGACAGCCGCGCACAACCACTCCTGACGGCGTGCGGGGTGCTCGTCACTCCTCGAGCTTGTAGCCGAGTCCGCGAACCGTGAGCAGATGCTGGGGTCGCGCAGGGTCGGCTTCGATCTTCGACCGCAGACGTTTGACGTGGACGTCGAGTGTCTTGGTGTCGCCCACGTAGTCGGCGCCCCACACGCGGTCGATGAGCTGCCCTCGGGTGAGCACCCTGCCCGAGTTCCGCAACAGGTATTCGAGGAGATCGAATTCCTTGAGCGGCAGCGATATCGGCTCGCCGTTGACCTGCACGACGTGGCGGTCGACGTCCATGCGCACCGGTCCCGCCTCGAGCACCCCGTCGGGCTGTCCGCTCTCGACCTCGGCCTCGGCGCCCCGCCGCAGGACCGCTCTGATCCGGGCGATCAACTCGCGGGCCGAGTACGGCTTGGTGACGTAGTCGTCGGCTCCGAGTTCGAGACCGACGACCTTGTCGATTTCGCTGTCGCGAGCGGTCACCATGATCACCGGGACACCGGAGCGACTGCGCAATTGCTTGCACACGTCCGTGCCGCTCATGCCGGGCAGCATCAGGTCCAGCAGGACGATGTCCGCCCCCGCGCGATCGAACTCCGCGAGCGCGGAGGGCCCGTCGCCCACGATCGTCGCCTCGAATCCTTCCTTGCGCAGCAGGAAGGCGAGTGGATCCGCCAGCGATTCCTCGTCCTCGACGATCAGCACACGCGTCACTGCCTGGTCCTCCGTACGTTCCGTGGGAGCCACCCGGGTCTCCGGGTCGCGTTGTCCGTCACCGGCCGACTCCGCTTTCGCGGTCCGCCATCGAATTGTCGTCGACGTCCCCCTCCACGTGGGCGGGGATGAGCAGGGTGAAGGTCGATCCCGTTCCGGGCTTGCTCCACAGGGTGATCTCGCCGTTGTGATTCGCGGCGACGTGCTTGACGATCGCGAGACCCAGACCGGTGCCGCCTGTCGCGCGCGACCGGGCCTTGTCGACGCGGAAGAATCGTTCGAACACGCGCTCCTGGTAGTCCTTCTCGATGCCGATTCCGCGGTCGGTGACCGCGATGGCGACCTTCCCGTCGCGCAGTGAACGGCTCACCGACACGGGTGAGCCCGGCGGCGAGTAGGCGATCGCATTCGCGATGAGATTGGTCAGCGCGGTGACGAGGAGCGTCCGGTCGCCGAGCACCTCGAATCCGGAGGGCTTGTCGGTGGTGATCTCGATGTCGGCGTTCTCCGCGGTCAGACGGGTGCGCGCGAGGGACTCCTCGATGACCGTGTCGACGTCGACGACTTCGAGATCCGGGAGTTTCTCGGCGCCCTGGAGCTTGGAGAGAGCGATCAGTTCGGTGACCAGGTTGCCGAGGCGGACAGCCTCGCTCTGCACCCGCCGGCCGAAATGCCGGACGCTGTCCGGGTCGTCGGCAGATTCGAGCAGAGCCTCGGCCAGCAGTCCCATCGCCCCGACCGGCGTCTTCAGCTCGTGGCTCACGTTGGCGACGAAGTCTCGGCGGGTTGCTTCCATACGCACGTGCTCGGAGTCGTCGTATGCGTAGAGGACGACGAACCTGGGGTCGTCGTCGAGGAGTATCCGTGCCACGCAGCGCACTGCGATGTGGTCGCGGCCGTGGGGCGTCTTGGGACCGAGGTCGAGTTCGAGAGGCTCACCCGTCTGGAGGACCCGGGTGGCGACCGCCCATGCGCGATCTTCGACGAGACGGTTGCGGACGAGCCCGAGTTCTTCTGCGCGGGGGTTGAACAGGATCACGTCATGGAATTTGTCCACGACGGCGATACCGGTCGCGGACCCGTAGACCACGCGATCGAGAACATCCGCCATGGTGGGACCCGCGTCGTCGCGCTCGGCGGCGCGGCGTCGCCGGGTCGATTGCGACACCGCCAGCGCGAGAACGGCGCCGAGGACCGCGGCAACGATTGCCAGCAGGACCGCCTGCGTAACACTCACGATGAGAATCGTAGTAACACCGGCACGGCGGACGACACCGGGTCGATGACGTTCACTGCACGTCACGCCCTTTTTTGCGGGCATTGTCCGGTTGTTCATCCACCGTTTGCCGTGCCCGCACGAGACGTGTCGCGCGCGGGCTCGGCGGCGGCACTACTT
>NZ_JAXION010000185.1:0-5104 GCF_049311045.1 Rhodococcus sp. 7Tela_A2
GCGGGCCCCGAACCCCGCCGGGCGTCGTCGCGTCAGGAGGGACGCAGTCCCTGCCGGCGGCCGAACAGGAACGCGTAGACGAGTGCGCCGAGCGCACCGCCGATCAGCGGGAAGACGATGAACAACCAGAGTTGCCCCAGCGCGCCGTTCTGATAGAACGCGACGGCAAGGCTGCGGGCGGGATTCACCGACGTGTTGTCGATCGGGATCGAGATCAGGTGGATCACCGCGAGCGTGAAGCCGATGGCGATTCCGGCGATCGGCACGTCGGCGATTCGGTCGGTGCTCGAGAGCACCACGAACACGAGCAGCGCGGTCAGGAGTATCTCGACGGCCATCGCGGCCCCGATCCCGTACCCGTTTTCGAGGACACCGCCGAGCGGCCCCCGGATCGCGGACGGACTGTGGGCGCCCCAGCCGTTCGCACCGAGACCGTCCGCCGCACGGTTGTACGACGGGAGCGACGAGGCGATCGCGTAGATCGTCACACCCGCCACCAGACCACCGATGATCTGGGCAATCCAGTAGCCCACCGCGCGTACGGCAGTGACCTGGCCGACGATGAGATGGCCGAGTGTCACCGCCGGGTTCACGTGACAGCCCGAAATCGGGCCGATGGTGTAGACGAGGAACAGCAGCGTCAGGCCGAAGGCCAGCGCGACGCCGAGTTGCCCCACGTAATCGCCCGCGAAGACAGCAGTTCCGACCGCCGAGAACACCAGCACGAACGTGCCGATGGCCTCGGCCGCGCACCGTCGGAGATCGGAATAGTCCGTGGGGTCCGCGACTTCCTGCGCCGTTTCGTGTTCGGCTCTGCCAACCGGGCGATCCGGTTCGCGGACCCCGTAGTCCGGTTCTCCGGCGGTTCTCTGCGCGGGATCGGGTAACGGTTCACGGGCAGGGTCGCGTTCGGGTTCCATGAGTTCCCCTCGGAGGTCGTGGTCCCGCACATCCGCCGGACCTACCTACACCGGACACCATCGAATCGTCTTGCCGCAGCGTCGTTCGCTCGTGAGCACACTACGCAAGTCGCGTCACCTCCACAACGACTTCCTGCGCCGCGGCGCTTCCGCCCATGTAAATACCTTTGAGTGGCGGGACATCTCCGTAGTCTCGGCCGATTCCCACCGACACATGTTGCTCGCCCACGAATCTCGCGTTGGTCGGGTCGTATCCCCACCACCCGCCGGTCCAGGCCTGAATCCACGCGTGGGATTGACCTTCGACGGTCTTGCCGATCTCCGCGTCCGCAACCGGATGGAGATACCCGGAGACGTACTGTGCGGGAATCCCCATGGCCCGCAACAGCAAAAGGGTCAAATGGGCATAATCCTGACAAACACCCTGCCGCTCCTCGTAGGCCTGAATTGCGGAGGTGTGCACGCCGGTCGTTCCCGGGACGTAATCCATCTGTTCGTGCACCCATTGCGCCGCAGCGACCACCGCGTCGACAGGATCGAGCCCCTTTGCGAGGTCACGCGCCGTTTTGGCGAGCGACTTGTCCGCGGGAACGTAGCGGCTCGGCAACAGCAATTCGTCGTATCGGTCCCTGGTGTCGGGTTCGCGGATCACGTCCCACCCCGCGGGTTCCTCCAGCGGATCGAGCGAATCCGTTTCCACAACAGACAAACCGGTCACTTCGAGCGAAGTGTGCGGCGCATGGAGATCGAACGCAGTCACGCCGCTTCCCCAATAGTCGGTGTACCGATAGGACCGCGTCGCGGGAGTCGTCTCGACGCGGCTGAGAATCACCGTCTGACGGTTGTCGGACCGCGGCGTCAGACGCGCCTCGTTGTACGACGCCGTGACCGGCCCCGCGTACTCGTAGCCGGTCTTGTGGACCACGCGCATACGCCAGCTCACAGTTCTCCCTCCAGAAGCATGTCGTCTTCACCGTCGTTGCGAGCGGAACTCCACGCCACCCAGGGCGCCGCATGGAAGTACTGGAGTGCGATCGCCTCACCGACCTGCCGGCACATCTCCTGCAGCGCGACAAGCCGTTCGGCGAGTTCCTCGAGAAGTACCCCGGGGCGGATGAACTCGAGTTCGCTGCGGGCACGTCCGAGCAACCGCTGCGCTTCGTTGCGCGCACCGAACCGGTAGTCGGTCTGGTCGTCGAGTTCGGTGAGGCACTGCTCGGCCTGCCGGATGGCGGAGAACACCGAGCGGGGGAAAAGCCTGTCGAGCATCATGAATTCGACGATGCGGCCGGCGTCGAGCGCACCACGATAGGTGCGCAGGTACGTGTCGTATCCACCGGCCGACCGCAACACCGTCGCCCACGTCGGCGACGTGGGGCGGTCACCAGCGCGGGACAGCAGCAGCCGGACGATCATGTCGACCCGTTCGATGGAACGGCCGAGCAACAGGAACCGGTACCCGTCGTCACGACACAACGTGCTGTCGGCCAGGCCCGCGAACATCGCGCCGCGGTCTTCGACGTATCGGAAGAACTCGTGGGGCCCCAGTCGTTTCGCCGCCCGTTCCCGCTCGGCGAGGGCGTTGTAGGTGGTGTTGAGGCACTCCCACATCTCGGTGGAGGTGACTTCGCGCGCGCCGCGCGCATTCTCACGCGCGTGCGAGATGGTGTCGAGGATCGATCCCGCGCCGTCCCGCCCGAACGCGACGATGTCGATGACGGTCTGCACGTCGAGTTCACCGTCGGGCGCGCTGAACCCGAGCACCCGCAACAGCTGACGGCACGTGCGGTCGGGGTCCACCGTCGAGTCTTCGAGCAGTTGGTGGACCGCGACATCCATGATGCGCGCCGTGTCGTCGGCTCGCTCGACGTAACGTCCGATCCAGAACAGCGACTCCGCATTTCGTGCGAGCATCAGCAGTCCCCCTCATTGTGTTGCTGTTGCTGTTGCTGTTGCTGTTGTTGCTGCTGCTCGGTGGTCAATTCCGGCCCCCGGTCGGGTTGTTTGACCTCGGCCCGCTCCTCGACGAACCCCTCCCCGCCCAGTTCGCTCTCGGTATCGGAACTCCGGCTCGCGAGAACCCAGGTGTCCTTGCTTCCACCGCCTTGGCTGGAGTTGACCACCAGCGACCCCTCGGGCAGCGCGACACGCGTCAATCCGCCCGGAAGAATCCAGATGTCCTCACCATCGTTGACCGCGAACGGACGCAGGTCGGCGTGGCGGGGAGCCAATGTGTCACCGGCCCTGGTCGGGACGGTGGACAACTGCACGACCGGCTGAGCGATCCAGGCGCGGGGGTTCGCCCGGATCTTGCGGGCCATGGTCTTCAGTTCGGTGGCCGAGGCGTCGGGCCCGAACACGATGCCGTATCCACCCGAGCCTTCCACCGGCTTGATGACGAGTTCGTCGATCCGGTCGAGAACCTCTTCCCGTTCTTCGTCGAGCCAGCAACGCAGGGTGTCGACGTTGGGCAGGAGGGGCTTTTCACCGAGGTAGTAGTCGATGATGTCCGGTACGTACGTGTAGACGAGTTTGTCGTCTCCGACGCCGTTGCCGACCGCGCTCGAGATGACCACGTTGCCGGCTCGTGCCGCATTGAGCAGGCCGGCGACACCGAGCACCGAATCGGGGCGGAACTGGAGCGGATCGAGGAAATCGTCGTCGATGCGGCGGTAGATGACATCGACCTGCTGCTCACCTTCCGTGGTGCGCATGTAGACGATGTTGTCCCGGCAGAACAGGTCACGCCCCTCGACGAGTTCGACGCCCATCTGCCGCGCCAGAAGCGAGTGCTCGAAGTACGCCGCGTTCGCCAGACCCGGAGTGAGAACGACCACCGTGGGGTCGGCAGCGTTCGGCGCGGCCGCGGCTCGGAGCGCTCGCAACAGGTGCAGTGCGTAGTCACCGACGGGACGCACCTTGTGCTGGACGAACAGGTCGGGAGCGACGCGAGCCATGACGCGCCGGTTCTCCATGACGTAGGACACACCGGACGGTGAGCGGAGGTTGTCCTCGAGCACCCGGAAGGTGCCTTTCTCGTCCCGGATCAGGTCGATTCCGGCGACATGGATGCGCACTCCGTTCGGGGGGACGATGCCCGCGGCCTGCCGGTGGAAGTGGTCACACGAGGTGACGAGCCGCTTCGGAATGACGCGGTCCCGCAGGATGCTCTGCTCGCCGTAGATGTCGGCGAGGAACAACTCGAGCGCCCGCACCCGCTGCCGGATGCCTTTCTCGAGCCGGTTCCACTCGGCGGCAGCGATCAGGCGCGGCACCATGTCCAGCGGAAAGGGCCGCTCCTGGCCCGACAGCGAGAAGGTCACACCCTGGTCGGTGAACGCCCGGCCGACCGCGTCGGTGCGCGCGGCGAGATCCTCGGGTCCCTTCGACTCGAGGATCTGATGCAGGCGGCGATACGGCGCCCGGACCTTGCCGTCCGCATCGAACATCTCGTCGTACGCCAGGCGATCGGGATTTCTCGCGTAACCGTCGAAGACATCGGGGTTTTTCCTGCGGTGCCTGGCCGGGGACGCGCCCGGCGCAGTAGGGGTACGGCGACTCATGCCGGAATCGTTCTATATGGGAGGGCGTTGTGCACAATCCGACATCGAACTGTCTCGCCGGGGAAACACAGCGGACATCACGCTCGCGCCGGTTTGGGCTTTGCCTGCCTTCTTGGTATCGTTGCCTGTCGGTGCCTAGTGCATCCAGAGCTTTCCAACCAGCTACCAGCAACACGACAGGATTCTACGCGTGGCCAACATCAAGTCCCAGGTGAAGCGAATTCGCACCAACGAGCGCAACCGGCTCCGGAACCAGTCGGTGAAGTCGGCGCTCCGTACCGCGATCCGCTCCTTCCGCGAGGCCGCGGCCGCTGGCGACAAGGACAAGGCCACCGAGCTTCTCGTCGCCACCAGCCGCAAGCTCGACAAGGCAGCCAGCGCGGGTGTCATCCACCCCAACCAGGCTGCAAACAAGAAGTCTGCACTGGCCAAGCTCGCCAACTCGCTCTGAACGTAGTTCCGAGGTAGTAGACGCGAGCTCTGCTTCCGAAGGGCGCCCCCCCCCCCCGGGGGGGGGGGGGGGGGTGGGGGGGGGGGGCCCCCCCCCCCCCGACGATCCGGCGGGCGATTTCTATGCTCCGGTCGGCCCAGGTGTCGCGGAGCACCGCGAAGTAGTCGGCG
>NZ_JAXION010000186.1:0-4994 GCF_049311045.1 Rhodococcus sp. 7Tela_A2
GGTCATGGTCTCCTTCCCCATCGAGGTCTGGAAACAGCCCCGCGTCCCCGACAGCGGCGCCGCCTGGGCCACCATCACCAAAGAACCGGTGGTGTGAGCGCATGCTGACACTGAAGGCGGCCGGACTACTCGATGTAGACACCGGCGAGATCATCCGACCGGGCATCCTGCGCATCGACGGCGACCGGATCGTCGGTGTCGGCGGCGAACCGGAGGGCGAGGTCATCGACCTCGGAGACCAGATCCTGATGCCGGGATTGATGGACATGGAAGTCAACCTGCTGATGGGTGGCCGCGGCGAGAAGCCCGTCTACTCCACCGTGCAGGACGATCCGCCGCTGCGCATGCTCCGCGCCGTGGGTAACTCGCGTCGCACGCTGCGTGCCGGTTTCACCACCGTCCGCAACCTCGGCCTGTTCGTGAAAACGGGTGGTTACCTGCTCGACGTGGCACTGGGCAAGGCGATCGACGCCGGCTGGGTCGACGGACCGCGCATCGTGCCCGCCGGCCATGCGATCACTCCCACCGGTGGACACCTCGACCCCACCATGTTCGCCGCGTTCGCACCCGGTGTCCTCGAGCTGACGATCGAGGAGGGAATCGCCAACGGCGTCGACGAAGTCCGCAAGGCGGTCCGGTACCAGATCAAGCACGGCGCGCAGCTCATCAAGGTCTGCGTCTCCGGTGGCGTCATGTCGCACACGGGACTTCCCGGAGCACAGCACTATTCCGACGAAGAACTCCGCGCCATCGTCGACGAGGCGCACCGCCGTGGACTCAAGGTCGCGTCCCACACGCACGGCGCTGACGCCGTCCGTGCGGCCGTTGCCGCAGGTATCGACTGCATCGAGCACGGCTTCCTCATCGACGACGACGCGATCGACCAGATGGTGCAGAACGGCACGTTCCTCGTGCCGACGACGCGGCTCGCCGACGCGATGGACATCTCCCACGCCCCGGCCGATCTCCAGGCCAAGGCGGCCGAGATGTTCCCCAAGGCACGCACTTCGGTGCTTGCCGCGTACAAGGCCGGCGTGAAGATCGCGGTCGGCACCGATGCACCTGCCATACCGCACGGCAAGAACGCCGACGAACTCGTCGCACTCGTCGACCGCGGCATGCCGCCGCTGGCGGTCATCCAGGCGGCGACCATCAATGCGGCCGAACTCATCGACGTGGACGACCGCGGCCGTCTCGCCGAGGGCCTGCTCGCCGACATCATCGCCGTTCCCGGCGATCCCACCGAAGACATCACCGTCACCCAGAACGTGCGGTTCGTGATGAAAGGCGGAAAGGTCTATGTCAACAACTGACGACCTGGTCGAGATCAATCAGCTTCTCGCGCGTTACGCGGTGAACATGACCAAGGGCGACGTCGACGGTGTCGTGTCCGTCTTCACCCCCGACGGCACCTACAGTGCGTTCGGCGACGCGTTCCCCCTCGACCAGTTCCCCGAACTGGTCGCGGCGGCCCCGAAGGGCCTGTTCATGACCGGCACGGCGCTGGTGGAACTCGAGGGCGACACCGCGACGGGGACGCAGCCCCTGTGCTTCGTCGATCACGCGACCCACGACATGCGGATCGGGTACTACAACGACACCTACGTCCGCACCGAGGACGGGTGGCGGCTCCGGACCCGGGCGATGACCTTCATGCGTCGCAGTGGCGCACACGATTCGGGCATTCCGCACGCATTCGAGCGGCCCTCGGCATGAACGTGACCGAGTTCAGGGACGCAGTACGCGCCTGGCTCGACGAGAACGACCTCCGGCCCGGCCCAGATCATTCGTTCGACGCACAGGTCGAACAGCTGGGCCGGGTCCGGCGTGCGTTGTACGACGCCGGCTGGATGCGTTACGGATGGCCCGAGGCGGTCGGTGGCCTCGGCGGCGACGCGATGCTGCGGGCAGTGCTCGGCGAAGAGGTCGCAACTCGCGACCTCGCCGAGCCCGGTATCTACTCGATGATCGAAGTGCTTGCGCCCACGATGATCTCGTACGCCCGGCCGGAGCTTGCGGCCGAAATGGTTCCGAAACTGCTCCGCGGCGAGGAACAGTGGTGCCAAGGGTTCTCGGAGCCGGGCTCCGGGAGCGACCTCGCGTCGCTGTCCACACGGGCGGTACAGCGCGGCGACGAGTGGGTCGTCAACGGCCAGAAGGTGTGGACCAGTCTCGCGCAGTTCTCCTCCCGGTGTGTCCTGCTCACGCGGACCGCGCCCGGGCACGGCGGCATCACCGCGTTCTTCGTCGACATGGATACCCCCGGGATCACGGTGCGTCCGCTGCGGACCATGCACGGGGTCGACGAGTTCGCGGAGGTGTACTTCGACGACGTCGTCGTCCCCGCCGACCGCATGCTCGGTAACCCCGGTGACGGGTGGAAGCTCGCGATGGATCTGCTCCCGCACGAGCGGTCGACGTGCTTCTGGCATCGGATCGCGTACCTGTTCACCCGGCTGGATCGCCTGGTCCAGGAGACGGACTCGGCGTCCGACGACGAACTCGGCGCCGCGTATCTCGCGCTGCACACCGTGCGGAGCCGGTCGTACGCGACGCAGCAACGCCTCGCGTCGGGCGCACCGCTGGGTCCCGAGACCTCGGTCGACAAGGTCCTTCTCGCGACCGCGGAGCAGCAGTTGTTCGACACCGCCCGCGACCTTCTTCCCGGTGTGATCGAACTGTCGGACGGGGAGTGGCGCACCGAATTCCTGTATTCGCGCGCAGCGACCATCTACGGCGGTACCGCCGAAATCCAGCGGAACATCATCGCGCGACGGCTGCTCGGATTGGGGACCGAATGACGACCTACAAGACCGCCCGGCCGAATGCGGCGGCGCTGGATCCCGAACTGGGCCTCCTGGCTGATGCGCTGCGCAAGACCATGGAGACCACCACCGGTGCCGCGCTCGATGCGGCACTCGTGGAACTCGGCTGGCCGGAAATGCTCGCCGAGATGCCGGAAGTGGCGATACCTCTCGTATTCGGGCTACTCGGGGAGACGGGGGCGGCGGGGCCCCCCGCCCCCCCTCGTCAACGATGTCGTACTCGCCGAGGCAGGATCCGGCATCGGTACTACCGTGCCGTTGCCCTACACCGGTAACCGGTGGATCGAGTGGTCCCGTCACGACCGGGACACCGAGGCTCTCGACGCCGAACTTCCTGTCGCCGTGGTGGAGTCCGGAAGCTCGATACCGGTGTCCGCCGGGCGACGGGCGCTCGGCTGGTGGCTGGTCGGTACGAGCCGGGCGATGCTGGACCTGGCCCGTACCCATGCACTCGACCGCACCCAGTTCGGCAAGCCCATCGCGGGTTTCCAGGCGGTGCGGCATCGGCTCGCGGAAACCTTCGTCGCCATCGAGGGCGCCGAGGCCACGCTGCATGCGGCCACCGACGACCTGGGCTCACTGCTCGCGAAAGCCGCGGCCGGCCGGGCCGCGATCCTCACCGCGCGTCATTGCCAGCAGGTCCTGGGCGGTATCGGATTCACCGCCGAGCACGACCTGCACCGGCATATCCGGCGCGCGCTCGTGCTCGACGGCCTACTCGGCAGTTCCCGGGAGCTGACCCGGGAGGCCGGTGCCATCATCCGTGCCGGTGGGTCAGCGCCCCGGCTCGTCAACCTCTGAAACACCGACCGGCATCCCGGTCCGGCGAGGGGTCACGCCTTGGCCGGATCGGGATGGTTGGAGAACCACAGGCTTTCCTCGGTGAGCCGGCAACTCTTCCATCCGTCGTCGGTCCGGATGACCTCGTGGTGGTAATTCCCTCCGCAGTAGGTCAATTCACTCATGCCGGGAAGCCGCATCGGGTTGTAGAACATCGCGCGCACCCGTGCCCTGTCACCGTCGAGGTCGACCTCGATGTTGGTGACGAAGTGCTGCGTCATCGGTAACTGATCGAGCGCCTTCTGCAAGAGCGCGAGTACGTCGTCCCGCGATCCGGGCGGATATCCCACGGAGCTGTAGTCGAGGTATGCGTCCTCGGTGAAGACCGAGGCCATACGCTCCCAGTCCTTCGTATCGACGGACGTGGCATAACGGTAGATCAGTTCTGCGATTTCGTGCTTGTCGCACAATTCCTGCGGTGTCATTGGGCCTCCTCAAGTCCGGAATTCGATTCTGTCAGATGAGAACACGCTTTCCTAGGGCGGCTTTTTCGGGCATGATCGTGTCATGTCACAACTCGATTCTCTTCATGATCTGAGCGGGAAAACCGCTGTCGTCACAGGTGGTTCGCGCGGGATCGGCAGGGCCATCGCCCAGATCCTCGCCGAAGCCGGCGCCGACGTCGTCATAGCCTCCCGCAAACTGGACAACTGTGTCACCGCCGCCGAGGAAATCGCGGAGACCACGGGAAGAAAGCCCCTGCCCGTCGCCTGCCACGTCGGCCGCTGGGACGACTGCAACGACCTCGTCGACACCACTCTCGAGCATTTCGGGCGGCTCGACATCCTCATCAACAACGCCGGCATGTCCCCGTTGTACGAGGACCTCGAGTCCATCACCGAAGACCTCTACGACAAGACGTTCGGGGTCAACCTGAAAGGCCCGTTCCGCCTCGCCGTTCGGGCCGGGGCGTACATGGCCGATCACGACGGTGGGTCGATCATCAATGTCGGCACCGCCGGGTCGCTGGTCGCCAGCGTGCGGGAACTGCCCTACGCGTGCGCGAAGGCCGGTCTCAACGCGCTGACCGTCGGCCTCGCAGAGGCATATGCCCCGAAGGTGCGTGTCAACGCGATCCTGCCCGGACCGTTCCGCACCGATCTGTCGAAGGCGTGGGCACCGGCCGAGGACGAGGACGCACCGTTCGTCCCGCTGCGTCGCATGGGCCGGCCGGAGGAGATCGCCCCGCTTGCACTGCATCTCGCCAGTGACGCGTCCAGTTTCACCACCGGAGCGATCATCCGGGTGGACGGCGGCGTCACCCGCAAGGTCTGACCACGACCACGACGAAAGGGCGCCCCTCCGGATCGGAGGGGCGGCCCGGCGGCG
>NZ_JAXION010000187.1:0-4866 GCF_049311045.1 Rhodococcus sp. 7Tela_A2
GCGGGGCTGGCCGCCGCGCCGGGGGTCTGGGGGCTGGGGGGGGGGGCGCGGGCCGAGGCGGGGGGGGTGGCCGGCGGGGGCCGCTTCGGCTACCGCGACCGCAACGATGCAGCGTCCGTCCGGACGACGGATCCGTATCGCCATGTATATCGGGCCGGCCACTGGTATCTCGTCGGGTTCGATCTCGACAGAGACGAGTGGCGCACCTACCGCATGGACCGGATCGGCTCCGTGGAACGTATCCCCGGCACGTATCGTCGACGCGACCTGCCCGACGAGTCGCTCGGCCGCTGGTTCGACACCGACTTCGGGAGAGGCCGGGACTCGAGGCACCAGGACGCGGGCCACCGGGACCCGGGTCACCAGTAGGTGGCGTGCAGACCTCTCTCGGCGAGTTCTGCGTCGATGAACGCGCGCAGCGTCCGGGTGTCGGGGAATCGATCTTCGTCGAGGGCGACGAGCGCGAGCGTGTATCGATCGTCCCGGCTGCACAGGTAGGTCGACAGGCGTGTCGAGGTCGTGGCGTCCCTCGTGCCGAGGCCGGGATGCATGGCGCGCATCGCCACCCCGGCGGTGCGGTGCGGACCGAACGCATCGAGCACGGCCGGGACGCGACCGATATTGGAGCACAGCATGTCTCGCTCGCCGGCGCCTCTGGCGAGGCGGGCCGCGACACGGTCGGGTACGAGTTGCACGATCTCTGCGGGGATACCGTGCGGCGCGCCCTCGCGAGGCTGCCGGTACGCATGCGTGGCCTTGGCCCTGATCGTCGCCACCGTGTCGTCCGCGTCGACGGTGATACCCGTCATCGATACCCCGTTGGAGGTGGTGCCGGAACCGCGGTCGTCCACAGGAATGGAGATCTTCAGTGGGAAGGGGATGCCTGCGCGGCGGGCGATCCCGGTCGCGATCGCCAGCATCAGCGAATTCGCGGTGCCCTCTCCGATGCCGGCAGCGGCGTCCCACTCGTCGCTCGGCACGTCGATCAGGGCGGTACGGGGACGCAACCGCACCGACAGCGGGACCGGCGGTTTTTCACGCGGACCGGAACGGCGCACGCCCCGGAGACCGCGCGCGACCGTACGGACGACATGCAGCGCGTCGCGGACGTCGGAGGTGTGGGACTCGTCGGGTGGCTCGGCGTGACCGGCGAGAGCCTCGGCCACAGCATCGATCAGTCCCCGCGCGTCGGTCAGTACGTGGGAGCAGACGAGGGAGACGAGAGTGCCGCCGGCGGCGAGATGTGCTGCGACCAGTGACCACCCGGGTCCGTGTTCGGGATCGAGGTCGACTTCGGTCTGGGCATCGGCCCATTCGAGGATCGCGTCGTCCGCCACTTTCTCCGCGGGGTAGCGCAGCGGGTACGAGTGCGTGCTCGCGACGAATCGGGGGCGGGCGCCGGGTATGCGGGGCCGAACAACCCGGCGGCCGAGGGGGCCTTGCGACAACGCGTCGTGCAGGGAGATGAGGAGGGGAGCGTGCACGGTGTCGTCGGTGCGCCACAGTCCCTGCATCACCGACGGAAGCCCGGAACCGCGGTGTCGGTGCAGGAACATTTCGTCCACCACGCTCAATCGACTCATGCGTTAGACCGTAGCCCGGACCGCGGGCGGAAAGCCTGTTGACCAAAGGTTTGAACCGGGGTTCAATTCTTGGTATGCCGTACCGGCGGACCCCCGCGGTCCAACAACGTCTCGACGACCAGCGCGACGCGATTGCGGCCGCAGCGGTGGCGCTCGTCGCCGAACGTGGATACCGGGAGATGTCGATCGCGGCCGTCGCCGAACGCGCCGGAGTCGCGACCGGCAGCGTCTACCGGCATTTTGCCGACAAGTCGGATCTGATGGTGCAGATCTTCCGGGACCTGTGCGGCCGAGAAGTCGAGGCCGTCGTGTCGGCGGCCGCGACGGGATCGGCGGCCGAGCGGATCTCGGCCGTCGTGGAAACCTTCGCGTTCCGGGCGCTGCGCAATCCCGTGCTGGCCTACGCCCTGCTCGCGGAACCCGTCGACGCGGCTGTGGACGCCGAGCGACTGGTGCTGCGCAGAGCGTTCGCCGCCGCATTCGCCGGCGCGATCCGGTACGGCATCACCACGGGCGAATTCGCAGACCAGGACCCGGATCTCGCTGCCGCCGCTCTCGTCGGAGCGGTCGGGGAGGTACTCACCGGACCCTTGCGGGCCGGTGCGGCTTCGGCAGACACGGTGCCTGCCCTCGTGGCATTGTCCCTTCGCGCGTTAGGAGCGCCCTCATGACATTTCCCGCGACGCACATCGTGTCCAACCAGGCGCCCGACCTCGTGCCCTACAGCGCTGCGGACGATCGCGCATTGATCGAAGGACTGCACCGCGAAGGCGGAAGCTGGGCAGAGGACGAGGTACACGAACTCGGGGCGCTCGCGGGAGGGGCCCGGGCACAGGAGTGGGGCAGGCTCGCCAACGAATATCCGCCCGTCCTGCGCACCCACGACCGGTACGGCAACCGCATCGACGAGGTCGAGTTCCACCCGCATTGGCACGACCTGATGACGGTCGCGGTCGAACACGGACTGCACGGTGCGCCGTGGCGCGACCCGCGCCCAGGAGCGCACGTGGCCCGGGCCGCCAAGTTCTACGTGTGGGGTCAGGCCGACGCCGGCCACATGTGCCCCATTTCGATGACGTACGCGGCGATTCCGGCGCTCCGCCACAATCCGGCACTCGCGGCGGAATACGAACCGCTATTGGCGGCGCCGCACTACGACTTCGGTCTGCGGACACCGGCGAGCAAACGCGGTCTCATCGCCGGGATGTCGATGACCGAGAAGCAGGGCGGCTCCGACGTCCGCGCCAACACCACCACCGCGACACAGAACGCCGACGGCACGTACACGATCGTCGGGCACAAATGGTTCACGTCCGCGCCGATGTCCGACGTGTTCCTGACCCTCGCGAACACCGGCGCCGGGCCCACGTGTTTCCTCCTGCCGCGCGTCCTGCCCGACGGCGCCCGCAACCGCATCCGGATCCAGCGGCTGAAGGACAAACTGGGGAACAAATCCAACGCGTCGTCGGAGATCGAGTACGAGGGCGCCGTGGGATGGATCGTCGGACCCGAGGGACGCGGTGTCTCCACGATCATCGACATGGTCAACATGACTCGGCTCGACTGCGTGATCGGGTCCGCGACGGGGATGCGGATGGCAACACTCCGCGCGGTCCACCACGCACGGCACCGCGCGGCATTCGGTGCGCTCCTCGTCGACCAACCACTCATGCGCAACGTTCTCGCCGATCTCGTCGTCGAGTCCGAGGCGTCGACCACCATGATGATGCGGCTCGCCGGCGCGACCGACCGCGCGCAGGGCGACCCGCAGGAAGCGGCGCTGCGGCGGATCGCACTGGCGGTCACCAAATACTGGGTGTGCAAGCGGGCGCCCGCCCACGCCGCGGAAGCGCTCGAATGCCTCGGTGGCAACGGCTACGCCGAAGAGTCCGGGATGCCGAGGCTCTACCGCGAAGCACCGCTGATGTCGATCTGGGAGGGTTCCGGGAACGTCGCTGCTCTCGATGCGCTGCGCGCCATGGTCAAGCAACCCGACACCGTCGAGGCCTTCTTCACCGAGGTGCAGCGTGCGCAGGGCGCGGATTCGCGGTTGGACCACGCCATCACCCGCGTGGGCAAGGAACTCGCAGACCTGGAGAACATCGAATACCGCGCCCGGCGGATCGTGGAACTGATGGCGCTCGTTCTGCAGGGCGCCCAGCTCGTGCGGCACGGCCACCACGCCGTTGCCGACGCGTTCTGCGCGAGCAGGCTCGACGACGACTGGGGGATCGCCATGGGTACGTTGCCCACCGGGGTGGACACCGAGGCGATCTTGACCCGCATCTGAGACGGGCTGCCGCGGAGAGCCCCGGGCATACTGGAAAGGGTCGGTGAATCCCGCACACGAGGGGAGACCGCCATGATCGACACGAGCCGGTGGCGGGGGTTCGGGCGGCACGTCGTGCTCGCGGTGACCGAACCCCGTGCGCTGGGGCAGGCCGAGGAGATCGTGCGCTCGACGATCGACGTGTCCGAGGCAGCGTGTGATCTCCGGCGCGGTGATGCAGAACTGCACGCCGTCAATCTCGGGCAAGGCGTCCCCGTGCGGGTGAGCCCGCGCCTGTCCACGCTGCTCGAGTCTGCCCTGCGGGCTGCCCGGATGACCGACGGTGCCGTCACGCCGGTCGACAACCGCCTCGACACCGAGTCGATTCCCCCGGTCCACCCGGTGCCCAGCTACCTCGACGTCCGGATCGAGGGCGACACCGTTCACGCGCCGTGGGGCGCGGGTCTCGACCTCGAGGAGACGGCGCGCGCCGATACCGCCGACTACGGGGCGGCACTCGCCGCGGAGGGGCTCGACTGCGGCGTGCTGGTGCGTATCGGCGACACGGCGGCCACCGCGGGCGCGCGCCCGGACGGCGGATGGCAGGTGGCGTTGCCCGGCCGGAACGACATCGACTTGCCCGCAGGCACCGCGATCGCCTCGCGTAGGGCAGGGGACCGGGCCGACGACCGGTGGCGCGTCGTCACGGTGGTCGCGCCCGATGCGGTCTGGGCCGACGCTGCGGCGCAGACGGCTCTGCACTGCGAGGTCGGTGCGATCGCGTGGCTCGAGCAGTACGAACTCGCGGCGCGGCTCGTCGACCGCCGGGGGCGGGTACACACCACGGCCGCGTGGCCGGATTCTCGCGCTGCGTAACGGTTTCGGGCGTCGGGGAGAGATGTCAGTCCGAGTCGCGCATTCGGCGGTATATGCGGATCAGGTTGTCCGTAGACGCATCACCCGACTCCGGCTCACCCACACCCCCCAACACCGGCGCCAACACCGACGCCTGCT
>NZ_JAXION010000188.1:0-4745 GCF_049311045.1 Rhodococcus sp. 7Tela_A2
GGGGGGCCCACCCCCCCCCCCCGGGCCCCGGCACCGTCAGTCGCGGTCGGGTACGGCCAGGCCGAGAACGAAGTTGACGAGCGAGATGATGATCGCGCCCCAGAAGGCGGACCAGAATCCGGCGATGGTCAGTCCGTAGTCGGTGAATCCGCTGAGCCATGCGGTCAGCCAGAGCATCAGCGCGTTGACGACGAGGGTGAACAGCCCGAGGGTCAGGATGACCAAGGGCAGCGACAGCATCTTCACGATCGGCTTGACCAGTGCGTTCACCGCGGTGAAGATCACCGCGAGCACGACCAGCGTGATGATCGTCCCGAGGTCGGTCTGGGACGCGCCTCCGGGTTCCGTGACACTGATGCCGGACACCAATTGAGCGGCAAGCCACAGGCCGATGGCGTTGATGATCAACCGCAGTACAAGTGAAATCATGCAGTCACTGTGGCACATCGCCTGCCACGGAGTCGCAGAGGTTTCAGGCGGCCTCGTCGAGGTGCTCGACGAGGCGTCGTCGCAGTTCGTCGCGGTGTACGTGCGCCTCGACCAGCGCGGTGGCCGACGGGTCGCCGCACCGGAGCACACCGAGCAGGAGGTGTTCGGCACGAATGACCCGTTCGTGCCGGGCGATCGCCTCTCGGAGAGACAGTTCGAGCACCTTCTTGGCGCCCTTGTCGAATGGGATGTGGCCGAACCGCCCCCAGAGATTCCCGCGTCCGGCATCCCCCGTTCCAGAAGGATCGCGGTCGAGAACACCTTCGCCGAACGTCTCCTCGAGCCGCGATTTCACCGCGCCCAGGTCGATGCCGATCGCGTCGAGTGCGGCAGCGTCGTCGGCACCGAGCGCATCGCCGGGTGCCTGTGCGGCGCAGTCGTCGCGGAGACCGTCGACCGTGAGATCCGCGTCGGCGAGCAGGTCGCGCAGAGGCTCGTCCGCGCTGACGAGGACTCCGAGCAGCAGGTGCGACGGGTGAATCCGTTGAGCCTCGAGTCGTTTCGCCTCGGATTGCGCGGCGACCACCGCGGACCGGGCACTGTCTGCGAACTTTTCGAACACGACGATCACCTGCGCTTCCGGTTGTGCTTCTGGTGGACGGCCTGTCTGCTCACTTCGAGTTCGTCGGCGATGGCCTGCCAGGACCAGCCCTGATTCCTCGCGTTCTCCACCTGGACCGTCTCGAGTCGCTCGAGCAGTCGCCGGAGCGCGCGGACCGCGCGAAGGCCCACTGCCGGGTCGGGGCTCGCGGCAGATGCCGCCAGGTCGGTGGTGTCGGTCATGCTGTCAATGTAGGTTGACAACTGTGGCGACGTCAATAGATGTTGACAAACAGAGACCCTCGACAGGGGTCAGTCGGGTATGCCGGGACTCCACAGTCCGGTGGCTGCGAACTTCTCGAGCACAGCCGTCGACTCCGCCAGGTCGATCGACTCGGCCGCGAGCCAGTCGTCGGAGAAGTACGTGTCGCTGTACCGCTCGCCGCCGTCGCACAGCAGCGTCACCACGCTCCCCCGGCGGCCGTCGGCGAGCATGTCCGCGACCAGCCCGAAGGCACCCCACAGATTGGTCCCCGTCGACCCGCCGACGCGCCGGCCGAGCATCTCGCTCGCGTGCCGCATCGCGGCGATCGACGCCGCGTCCGGAACCCGGATCATGCGGTCCACGACCTCCGGGACGAACGACGGTTCCACCCGCGGCCGGCCGATCCCCTCGATACGGGACGGCATTCCGGTGGTGTAGTCGGCCGAACCGCTCTCGTAGCCGCCGAAGAACGCCGAGTTCTCCGGGTCGACCACCGCGAGACGGGTCCGGTGACGGCGATACCGGATGAAGCGACCCAGCGTCGCGCTCGTTCCTCCGGTGCCGGCACCGACCACGATCCAGTCCGGCACCGGGTGCTGCTCGAGCCGCATCTGCGAGTAGATGCTTTCGGCGATGTTGTTGTTCCCGCGCCAGTCGGTCACCCGCTCGGCGTTCGTGAACTGGTCCATGAAGCACCCACCGAGTTCGTCGGCGAGACGTCGTGCCTCGCTGTACATCTCGGACGGCCGGTCGATGTAGTGGCAGCGGCCACCGTGCGCCTCGATCAGCGCGACCTTGGCCGGGGACGTCGTGCGCGGCACGACCGCGACGAAAGTGAGACCGAGAAGCTTCGCGAAATACGCCTCACTGACCGCGGTGGACCCGGACGACGCCTCGACGATCGGGGTGTCCCGGGTGATCCACCCGTTGCACAGGCCGTACAGGAACAGCGACCGTGCGAGACGGTGCTTGAGACTGCCGGTGATGTGCGTCGACTCGTCCTTGAGATACAGCTGCACGCCCCATTCGGGGGGAAGAGGGTAGCGGAGCAGATGGGTGTCGGCACTCCGCTGCGCGTCCGCTTCGATCAGCCGGACGGCATTGTCGACCCAGTCACGCGGCTCGCTGCGGTCGACGACCGCGGCACCCACGTCGGTCACCGGCGGCCTTCACCGCGCAGCCGGTTCTCCAGATCTGCGCGATCGGTCCGGCGGCGCTCGTCGACGGCAGCGATGCCCTCGTTGACGCGACGGCGGAGCGTTTTGAACAGCACCAGCGAGACCGGGAGCGCGATGAGCACTGCGAACAGCGCGGCCACCAGCAGCGGGATCTCGACACCGAAGACACGCGGCACGTAGATGATCAGCAGCGCGAGCACGACGACGAGTCCGAGCCGCGCGAGGGAGTACAGCGCCACATCGCGAACGAGGGTGCCCGTGCTGCCGGAAGCACGCACGGCGCCCTTCGCGGGCGTTGTGTGTGAAATGCCCTCGGAGCGGCTATCCGAGGAGGAGTCTTGTTCCGGGGAGTCGTTCCGGCGTTCGTCGTTCACCCTTCCAGGGTAACTGTCGGCGCGGTACGGGCACGGGACACCGACCCCTGAGGCTTGGCCGCTCGTCCGTTTTGTCTATTACTTCCGCTTTACCAACGGCTGACCGTTCGAGCAACCAGGGGTTCCGGTGCAACCATGTCACTGGACAACACGATCGAATACCTCGATCAAGGCAATCCAACCGGGAGGATTTCAAGATGAGTGCACCCACTTTCAACGGCGCCAAAGAATCCCTGCTCACTCCGGGCCAGGTGGCAGCCCTGTTCCATGTGGACCCGAAGACGGTCACCCGGTGGGCTCACGCAGGTCGACTGGGGTCACTCCGGACACCAGGCGGCCACCGTCGATTCCGCGAGTCCGAAGTGCTCACGCTCCTTCGGTCCCTGACGACCGAAGCCACACGCTGATCACGCGCCGCTGAAACTCCGCAGGGCTTGCTCCGCAGCGGACCCGACCGCTGCCCGCGCCTGCGGTGAACGCACCACCACCCGGACCCGACCCGTTACCGGTCACACCCGTCCCAACGGGCACAACTCCGGGGCGCATAGACTGTGGGAACGTAGGACGCCGGCACCGGATCCCCCCGACGGTGCCGTCCACGGCTAGGAGGTGCGTAGTGCTCTACCTGTTGGCCCTCATCGGCGCGGTGACACTGGCCGTTTTGCTGTGGAAGGCATACGGGCCCAATTCCGGAAAGCCGCCCACCCGGGTCGTCGGTCCCGACGACGACCCCGAGTTCCTCTGGAAGGTCGACCGCGAAGTACGACGCCGTCCGCCTGACGACACGGCGCGACCCGACCCGGACAGTGGCGATACCGGGAAGTGAGGTTCCCGGTCGCCGGAACACCGGACGCACCGACGATCCTGCGAGATAGACCCCACGTCACGAACAACGACGTCACGAAGACACGCATTCACGGCTTTCTGCTGCGGCCGGAACCCGTGCCCGACTCGGCGAAACCGGCCGCGACGTCCGCGGCCAGGCCCAGCAGTGCCCGCCGCGTGCCTTCCTGCAACCGGCCGAGATCGATCTCCGCGCCCTCTTCCAGATGCGGATCGAACGGCAGGACGTGCACCGCGCGGCAACGCTGCGCGAAATGTCCCACGAGCCGGTCGAGATCGACCTTTCCCGAGCGCGGCCGTACCGCATTGACTACCGCGAGGGATTGCGAGACGAGATCCCGGTATCCGTGCGCCTCGAGCCAGTCGAGCGTCGCCGATGCGCTCTGCGCGCCGTCCACCGACCCCGAACTGATGACGATCAGCGTGTCCGCGTTTCCCAGGATCGAGCGCATCGCCGAATGCATGAGTCCGGTT
Organism: Rhodococcus sp. 7Tela_A2; assembly: GCF_049311045.1. Taxonomy (NCBI): domain Bacteria; kingdom Bacillati; phylum Actinomycetota; class Actinomycetes; order Mycobacteriales; family Nocardiaceae; genus Rhodococcus; species Rhodococcus sp. 7Tela_A2. Next base: position 4,164 of record NZ_JAXION010000188.1, read on the forward strand.
CCGCAATCCGTGAGAACGATGCTGTAGAAACGCTCGAGCACGGCGAGAGTGCGCTCGTAGTCCTCCCCGCTGAACGCTTCCGAGACCGCCGGGTCGGTGTCCGACGCGAGCACTTCGAGGCGATACGAGTTCTGCGACATGTACTCCCGGACGTCCGCGTAGGTATCGAGCCGCTGCTCGTCACGCAGGAGAGTCCGGACCGTTGCGGTGGTCTCGGCGGCGATCTTCTGGCTGAGGGTTCCCCGGTCCGGGTTCGCGTCGACAGCGACGACCCGGTCACCGCGAAGCGCCGCGAAGGTCGACCCGAGAGTGACCGTCGTGGTCGTTTTGCCGACCCCTCCCTTGAGACTCAGCAGCGCGATCCGGGAGCACCCGTGCGACGGCGTGCGCACTTTGTCGACGAGGTCGCGACGGCGTTGCTCCCGTGCGCTGTCACCGATGGTCAGCAGGCCACCGCTCGCGTGGAACACTGCACGACGCCATCCCCGGCGCGGCGGCGAGGCCACCGGGCGAACCAGTAGCGACGCGTCGAGGTCTCGTGCAGTCGGCTGCCCCGCCCCCGGTAGCTGCGTTCCGTCCCCC
>NZ_JAXION010000189.1:0-4725 GCF_049311045.1 Rhodococcus sp. 7Tela_A2
CGGCCCCCGGCCCCCCCCCCCGCGCCCCGGGGCACTGTCGGTTTCTGCTACTTGGACTGCCTCGAAGCCGAACGCCGCGAGGATTTCTCCGCGTCGGCGAGGTTGCCCACCTTCTTGGCGTCCTGCTCGGCCTTCTTCGACTCGAGTTTCTTGGCGACGGCATCCTCGAGCGCGATCTTGGCCGGTTCGGATGCCTGCTTCTCGGCCTCTCGAACGGCAGCCTGCTGCTTCCGCTTCGCCGCTTCGGCGGTCTGCTGCTGCTTCTCGGCCTGCCTCGTGGCCTGCGCGGTCTGCGCTGCCTTCTTCTGCGCGGCTTCCTGTGCGGCCTGCTTCTCGCGCTCGTCGCGCTGGGCTCGCGCCTGTTCCACGTCGCGTTCGCGTTTCCGTCGCGCCTCCTCGCGCTCGTCCGCCGCGCGTTCGTGCGCGCGCCGCAATTCCTCGTCCGCAGCCCGCTTTTCGTCGGCCGCCTGCCGGTCGAGTTCTTCGGCGCGGATGACGGCCTGCGCGCGTTCGTTGGCCAGCGCCCCGCGTGTGGCGATGTCCTCGTCTCCCACCACACTGCCGACAATGCCGTCGAGCATGCCGAGGCCGCGCTCGTACATCAGGCGCGGTGCCGCGTCGGACGGGAGGAACCGCAACTGCTGTTCGATCACGCCCAGGGGGAATCGGGCGATGCGATATTGCAGTCGCAGAACGCTTTTGGGTAAGGCGGTCAGATTCATGGGCACATCTCCAGTCTCCGGTTCTGTGGGCCGTACGAAGTGGGGGTCTCGTCGAACACGGTTCGCGGGGTCGCCGCTGACGCCCGCGTCAGCGTTCGTGCTCGTCCAGCGCTTGTCCGAGAGCCTCGGCCCGGCGGCGTTCCTGTTCCGCCTCGAGGCGTGCGCGCTCGGCGTCGGTGACGGCTTCGCCGTGTTCCGCGTGGGCGTCGCCCACGTCTGCGGCAACGTCGGCTGCCTCCGCGTTCTCCCGAGCCCGGGCACGCTGTTCGGCGAGGGCCGCGTCGCGCGTCGCCTGGGCTTTCTCGCGCGCCACCTGCTCTTGTTGCTCGCGTTCGGCCTCGTGCTTCCGCATCTCGGCTTCCTGGTGCGCACGGGTCTCTGTGGCGTCGGCTCGGCGTTCCGCCGCCGCACGTTCCTGGCGGCCGGCCTCGTGCACAGCCTCGAGATGGTCGGTGGCCTGCTTGGCTTCGGCGTCCGCCAGCTGTGCGGACGTGTCCGCTTCCTTGCGCTTGCGTGCCTCCTCCTGCTCGAGGCGGCCTTCGGCGGTCAGGGAGTCGTTGCGGGTGAGCGCTCCGGCTACTTCCTTGAACTTGCCGACCACGGATTTCCTCAACCCTTCACGGGCTTTGTGCGATGCATCCTCTTCGGCCACGGGAACTCCTTCCGATGGGTCCACGAGAAAGTGGCTTTCGGCGGGATAACCGCGAATGGCACGCTTCAATCCTGAACCGGCCGGAGAATTCCCGGTGTCGTCACCCGCCCGTGCGGGCTTCCCCCAGGTGGCTGCGCACGAAATCGAGCACGTCACCGAGAACTTCGTCCCGGTTGGTCTCGTTGAAGATCTCGTGTCGCGCGCCGGGGTACACCTTCGACGACGACGTGCTGCCGGCGAAGGTGGACCAGCCGCTCGCGGTTCCGTCGAGCGGCACGAGGCGGTCGTCTTCTCCGTGCAGCCACAGCACGGGCACGGTCTCGACCGGGCCGGCCGCCGTGACGAGGTCCAGACACGCCTTCAGGGCTTGCACGGTGACCCGCTGGAACGGTCCGTGCCACACGAGAGGATCGTCGATGTACGCGCGTCCCACCTCCGGATCGCGCGAGAGTGTCTCGGGATCGATAGGGGTATCAGGGATCTCGTCCGCTGCCAGCAGCGTGTCGACGACCGGCCACGTACCGAGAACCGGCCCGGAGAGAACGACGGCGGCGAGTTCGTCTCCGAATCGCTGCGCGTACCGTGCGGCGATCATGCCACCCATCGAGTGTCCGATCAGGGCGACGGGAAGCCCCGGGTGGTCGCGCCGGGCGGTGAGATCGAGGCGGCGGAAATCGTCCACCACGAGCTCGAAATCGGGCACGAAGACGCGCTCGCCGTCGCTGAGTCCGTGACCGGCATGGTCGACGGCGTACACCGCGGCGCCGTCGTCGACGAGTCGCGCGGCCACATGGTCGTAGCGGCCGGCGTGTTCCCCGTAGCCGTGGCACAACAACGCGATGTATCGGGGCGTCGCCGTCTCCCATTGCCTGGCCGCGAGCGTGCCGGCGTGTCCGTCGAGGGTGAAGGCGAGGGTCTCGGGCATCGTGCTCCTGGCGTCGCGGGTCGAACCGTCGGTGGTGGGGTAAGCATGGCACGACTGTGGCCCAGGACTGTGTGATCACAGCCTGGTCGGAATGCGCGTCGTGCTCTAGCCTCCAACGTGGAACACGTTCCAGAAATCGAGAGGGCTCACCCATGGCACCCACCCGTGACGCGATCCGCGCCACCGTCGAGAACTATGTCCGGTCGGTCGCGAAGGGAACGGTCGACGATGTGCTTGCGCTCTACGCGCCCGGCGCCACGGTCGAAGACCCGATCGGTACGCCCGTGCGCACCACCGAGGCCGAACTCCGCGAGTTCTACGGTGTGATCGAGCCGATGACGCAGACGGGCGAAGTACTCGAACTCAAGATCGCCGAGAACAACGCGGCGTTCCTCTTCCGGCTCGTCACCCACCTCGGCGAGCAGGATCTGGTCATGGAGGTCGTCGACGTCATGACGTTCGACGACGAGGCGCGAATCTCGAGCATGAAGGCGTACTGGAGCCAGGAGGACATGAAGACCGTTCCGGCGTCCTGATGGCGTCCCGCACCGTCGACGTCGACGGTTTCACGTGGAACATCGACGACACCGGCGACGGCCCCGCCGTCGTCCTGTGCCACGGCTTCCCGGGTCTGGGCTACAGCTTCCGGCACCAGAGTGCCGCGCTTGCCGGAGCCGGATATCGGGCGATTGCGCCCGATATGCCGGGGTACGGCGGCACCGATCGTCCGGCCACCGTCGAGCAGTACACAGCCGTCGCGACCTCCGACCGTCTCGTCGGACTGCTCGACGCTCTCGGGATCGCCCGCGCGGTGTTCGTCGGCCACGACTTCGGTGCGCCCGCCGCGTGGACCACGGCGCTGCGTCATCCTTCTCGCGTCGCCGGTCTGGTCCTGCTGGCCGTGCCGTACGCGCCGGACAGGCTCCGTGCCCGTCCGACGGAGTTGTACCGCAAGATGGCGCGACAGCATTTTCTGCACCTGCACTATTTCCAGGAACCCGGCGTCGCGGAAGCGGAACTCGATCCGCGGGCGCGGGAATTCCTGCAGCGGCTGTTCTTCGCTCTTTCCGGTGAGTACCGGTACCTCGACGTGTGGAATCACCCGTCCGAGGGGAACGGCTATCTCGACGTGCTCCCGCAGGCACCTGCCCTTCCGTGGGCGTGGCTCTCGGAGGAGGAACTCGACACGTACGCCGCGGTATTCGACCGCACCGGCTTCGGTGGCGGGCTGTGCTGGTACCGGGCGTACGACGCGAACTGGCTCGCCTCGGCTCCTTACGAGGGCGCCGAGATCACGGTGCCGACGCTCTTCGTCGCGGGCGACCGGGATCCGGTCGTCACGATGTCCGGTCCTGGAGCGCTCGAGCGGATGAGCGCCGCTGTGCCCGACTTGCGGGGCATTCATCTTCTCCCCGGAGCCGGACATTTCGTGCAGATGGAACGGAAGGCGGAGGTGGACGCTCTGCTCCTCCGCTTCGTGTCCGACGTCGTCTCGCCCGCGGGAAGTGCCGAATAGCCATATCTCCGTACGCCATCGCCCTAACATGGCGACGTGGCCACCGACACAGTGCGTGGATTCGGGCTGGTGCTCGCGCTCACCGCGACGCTTGTGGCGGGCGCGTGCACATCGGGCGGTTCGGAGGAACCCCCGACCGTGCGACTCCAGGTGGCGACGTCGCAAGGCGAATATCCGTGGACCGGCCGACTGCTCCCGGCGCAAGCGCCCGTGGCCGTACCCCCGCCCGCACGCGATGTCGTCGAGACGGCCGGCGACCCGGTGGCGGCGGACGGCGCGACGCCCGCGGTGTCGGGTGACCGGGCCGCTCTCTACGGCGGGAGCCTCGAACGAGATCTGTGTGACCGGAATGCACTGGTAGACACGCTCGAAGGTGACCGCTCCAAGGCAGACGCGTGGCGGGACGTCCTCGAAGTCCCCGACATCCGGGGGTATATCGCCAAGCTCACCCCGGTGCTGCTCCGCGCCGATACGCGCGTCACCCTCCACGAGTACGAGGACGGCGTGGCACGACCCGTCCAGTCAGTACTCGAGACGGGGACGATCGTGCTCGTCGACAACCGCGGAGTCCCCAAGGTCCGATGTGCCCGCGGAAATCCCCTGTCGTCGCCGGTGCTGACAGAAGGTGCCGAGCTCGAGGGCCGAAGCTGGTCCGGCCTGAATCCCGAACGGCTGTTCGTCGTTCAACCGGCGGCCCAGCCCATCGAGGAGTTCCGGGTCGTCGACATCATGACCGGTGGCCTCCTGCCGGTCCGGATCGGAGAAGGCAAGCAGGCGCCCGCGCCCCCTCCGCCACCGGAGGTCGCGCCGACGGAACCCGAACCGTCTCCGTCGCCCGAGCAGCGTGCACAGGAGCAGCGACCGCAGCCCGCGCCGGCACCCGAACCCGCACCGCCCCCGGTGGCATCGC
>NZ_JAXION010000190.1:0-4688 GCF_049311045.1 Rhodococcus sp. 7Tela_A2
GCCCTAACCCCTCACGCCGGCGCCGGGCGGACGGGCCGCGACCCTCTCCGGGTGCAGATCTCTGCGGGCTGATCTACGCGCGCAGCGTCGTCATCCAGCCGTGCGTGTCGGCGAACGTGCCGCGCTGGATACCGGTCAGCGTGTCGCGCAGCGCCATCGTCACCGGTCCCGGCTCGCCGTCTCCGATGATGAACTCGCCGTCCTTGTCCTTGATTCTGCCGACCGGGGTGATCACGGCTGCGGTTCCACACGCGAACACCTCGGTGATCTCCCCGCTTGCGGCCTTCTCACGCCACTCGTCGGTGCTGATCCGCTGTTCGTCCACGACCAGACCGGAATCCGTGGCGAGAGTCAGCAGCGAGTCGCGGGTGATGCCGGGCAGCAACGACCCCGACAGTTCCGGGGTGACGAGACGCGCATCCGCGCCGGACCCGTACACGAAGTACAGGTTCATCCCGCCCATCTCCTCGACGTACTTGCGTTCGATCGCGTCGAGCCACACCACCTGGTCACAACCCTGCTCGGCGGCGTGGGCCTGCGCGACGAGCGACGCCGCATAGTTGCCGGCGAACTTCGCAGCACCCGTGCCGCCGGGCGAGGCGCGCACGTATTCACGCGAGAGCCACACGCTCACCGGGCGCACGCCGCGCGGGAAGTAGGCGCCGGCGGGAGAGGCGATGAGGAGGTATCGGTACTCGTGGGCGGGCCGCACGCCGAGTGCAGGCTCGGTCGCGAACATGAAGGGCCGCAGATACAGCGACTCCTCCCCGCCCGCCGCGGGAACCCACTCGTGGTCGACGTCGAGCAGTTCGCGGACCGACTTCTCGAACAACTCCGGCGGCAGGTACGGCATGGCCAGGCGCTCGGCGGACCGGTTCATCCGCGCCGCATTCGCACTCAACCGGAACGACGAGATGCTGCCGTCCGCCTGCCGGTACGCCTTGAGTCCTTCGAAGATCGCCTGGCCGTAGTGCAGCACCATGGCAGCGGGATCGATCTGGATCGGGGCGTACGGCTCGACCTTCGCGTCGTGCCAGCCGACACCTTCGGTATAGGTGATCGACACCATGTGATCGGTGAAGTACTGCCCGAATCCGGGCTCGGACAGAATCTCCTGTCGCCGCTCCGCAGAGCTGGGTGAGGAATGCGGGACGCGGACGAATTCGAGGACACCTGTCATGAACGACAATCCTAACAATCAGCGGAAACGAATCTACTTCGTGTGGTCCTCGACGAACGGCGGGTTCACGACCTCGGCCCGCAACGACCGGCCCCGCACGTCCACCGTGACCTCGTCACCGGCGGCGATTCCCGGGGCGGTGTCGAGAAGCGCGAGCGCGATACCGATCTTGAGCGTGGGTGAGAACGTTCCGGACGTGGTCTGCCCGACGGGCACGCCGTCACGGGAGACGGTCAGCCCCTGGCGCAACACCCCGCGGTCGACGGCCCGCAGACCCCACAGGCGCCGTGCCGGTCCGGATTCCTTCTCGGCGAGGAGCGCCTCGCGACCCCAGAACTGCGGCTTCTTCCAGCCGACGGCCCAGCCCACCCGTGCCTGGACGGGCGAGATGTCGACGGACAACTCGTGTCCGTGCAGTGCGTAACCCATCTCGGTCCGCAGCGTGTCGCGAGCGCCGAGGCCTGCCACCTGCCCACCGGCGTCGCGGACGGACGCCGCGAGCGCGCGAAACACCGTCTCGGCGTCGTCCCAGCGGGGCAGCACCTCGAATCCGCGCTCACCGGTGTAGCCGCTGCGGCACACCCGCACCGGCATGCCCTGGTAGTCGGCGTCGACGAAACCCATGTAGGCGATGTCGGTGGGCAGCCCGAGGCCGGCAAGCACGTCCTCGGCCCGCGGTCCCTGCACGGCGAACACCGCGTAGTCGCGATGCTGGTTCGAGACGGTCACCCCGTCCGGTGCCGCGGCGGACAGCGCCTCGACGACCGCGGCGGTGTTCGCCGCATTGGGAACGAGGAACAGTTCGTCGTCGGAGACGTAGTAGACGATGAGGTCGTCGGTGACACCGCCGGTCTCGGTGCAGCACAGGGTGTACTGCGCCTTGCCGGGGCCGATCTTGGCGAGGTCGTTGGTGAGCGCGGCGTTCACGAATGCGGCAGCGCCCGGGCCGTGGACCAGGGCTTTACCCAGGTGGCTGACATCGAACAGGCCCACGGCCTCACGGACCGCGGTGTGCTCGGCGACCGTCCCGGCATAGGAGACGGGCATCTCCCAGCCACCGAACGGTGCGAAGGTGGCGCCGAGTTCGACATGGACGGCGTGGATGGGCCCCTGCTGGAGTTCCTCGTCACTCATGTCGCACGACGCTATCCCACCGCTGCGACCGTTCGGACGGTGGTCACTAGCATCGAAGCCATCACCCCCGCTTCCTAGGAGTTGCCTGTGAGCACACCGACCCCCGCACTTCCCGAACTCGCACTCGCCGGTTCGGTATCCAAGCGAGCCGACGTTCTCGTCATCGGACTCACCTCGTCCGACAACGGTCCCGAAATCCTCTTCGGCGACGGTCCTGTCGACGAAGCGGTGCTCGGCGAACTGCTCGACACCCTGCAGGCGGTGGGCGCCACGGGCCGAAGCGAAGAACTCACCCGGGTGCCCGCGCCGGCCGGACTTCCCGTCGCGAGCGTGCTCGCCGTCGGCCTCGGAGCCGCGGACCGTATCGATGCCGAACAGGTCCGTCGTTCCGCCGGTGCAGCAGCGCGTGCGCTGACCGGTGTCACCACCGTCGCGACCACCCTGTCGTCGGTCGATCTCGGTGCCGCCGCCGAAGGTTTCGCGCTGGGTTCCTACACGTTCACCGAGTTCCGTTCCGCGAAGTCGGCGCCGAAGGACGACGCGCGGCCCGCGACCCGCATCGAACTGCTCGTTCCGTCCGTACGCGACCGGGCGGCCAAGGCCGTTCTCGCCCGGGCGACCGCAATCGCCGAGGCGGTGGCGACTGCCCGCGAATTCGTGAACACCCCGCCGAGCCACCTCTACCCCGCCGAGTTCGCCGAGCGCGCGAAGGCACTGGGTGAAGCTGCCGGGCTGAAGGTGGAGGTGCTCGACGAGAAGGCCCTCGAGAAGCAGGGCTACGGCGGGATCGTCGGCGTCGGCAAGGGCTCGTCGCGGCCGCCGCGTCTGGTGCGGTTGTCGTACTCGGCGAAGAAGCGGAAGGCGCCGAAGATCGCCCTCGTGGGCAAGGGCATCACGTTCGACACCGGCGGCATCTCCATCAAGCCCGCTGCCGGCATGGAAGCGATGACCTCCGACATGGCCGGTGCCGCCGCCGTCGTCGCCACCGTGGTGCTCGCCGCCAAGCTCGGTGTCGCTGCCGACGTCGTCGCCACCGTTCCGATGGCCGAGAACATGCCGTCCTCGACGGCGCAGCGTCCGGGCGACGTGCTGACCCAGTACGGCGGAACGACGGTGGAAGTCATCAACACCGACGCGGAGGGCCGTCTCGTGCTCGCCGACGCGATCGTGCGTGCGTGCGAGGACGGGCCCGACTACCTCATCGATACCGCAACGCTGACCGGCGCGCAGATGGTCGCCCTCGGCAACCGCACCCCCGGTGTGATGGGCACCGAGGAGTTCCGCGATCGGGTTGCCGCGCTGTCCCAGGAGATCGGTGAGAACGGCTGGCCGATGCCGCTGCCGGAGGAACTTCGCCGTGACCTCGACTCGCGGGTCGCGGATCTCGCGAACGTCACTCCGCACCGGTGGGGCGGCATGCTCGCCGCAGGCCTGTTCCTGAAGGAATTCGTCGCCGAGGGCGTCCAGTGGGCGCACATCGACGTGGCGGGGCCGGCGTTCAACACCGGTGGCCCCTTCGGGTACGTCGGCAAGGGCGGGACCGGAGTGCCGGTACGCACGATGATCACCGTCATCGAGGACATCGCCGAGCACGGCTGACCACACTGCCGAGCACGGCTGACCAACACTGCCGAGCACGGCTGACCGCACTGCGGGCGCGCCCTGCTCCCAGCGCCACCGTGCGCTGCGAGCAGGGCGCGCACTGTCCGCGGTGTGAGACGGTGCTGCCCCTCTGCAACCGCGCCGAGACGATGAGTGCAAGGATGGTTACGGCCATGCCTCGCTTGGGCAGCGGTCCGTCTACCCCTGAAGCACCCGCACGAGTCTCCGGCCTCGAGCACAATGGTGACGACCACACAATGGTTGTCGACCACGAGTCGGTACAACTCAACACACACGAACACAACCGTCGAGGAGTCAACAGACATGGCCTTCTCCGTCCAGATGCCAGCGCTTGGTGAAAGCGTCACCGAGGGAACTGTCACGCGATGGCTCAAGCAGGAAGGAGACACGGTCGATGTCGACGAGCCCTTGCTCGAAGTCTCCACTGACAAGGTGGACACCGAGATCCCCTCGCCCGCTGCAGGCGTCCTGGTCAAGATCGTCGCTCAGGAAGACGACACGGTCGAGATCGGCGGCGAACTCGCTGTAATCGGTGACGCCGGCGAGTCGTCCGACGACGCCGCTCCTGCCGACGAGCCCGCAGCCGAAGAGCCCGCAGAGGAACCCGCAGCCGAGGAACCGGCCGCCGAGGAAGCTCCCGCGGAATCCGCTCCCGCGTCGTCCGGTGGCAGCGGCGAAGGCACCCCGGTCACCATGCCCGCACTGGGCGAGTCCGTCACCGAAGGCACCGTCACCCGGTGGCTCAAGGCTG
>NZ_JAXION010000191.1:0-4651 GCF_049311045.1 Rhodococcus sp. 7Tela_A2
GGGGGGGGGGGGGGGGGGGGCGCCCCCCCCCCCCACCCCCTCCTCGCTGCGCTCGTCAGGAGGTATGGCGACTTCGCCGCCTGCGAGGACGCCGTGCAGGAGGCCCTGATCGAGGCATCCCGTCAGTGGCCCGCGAGAGGCGTGCCGGAGAAACCCCGAGGCTGGCTGCTGCGCGTGGCATCGCGACGCCTCATCGATGCCCGACGCCAGGACGCTGCGCGACGAGATCGCGAACGACACGTCTTTACGTCGGACCAGCCCTATCACGCGGTCGAGGCTGAATCGATGGTCGAGAACCAGGATGCTTCCCTGGAAGTCCTGACCCTGTGCTGCCATCCAGCGCTGACGCCGGAGTCACAGGTGACGCTCGCCTTGAGGACGGTGCTCGGGCTCACCACCAAGCAGATCGCCGCCGTACACATTATTCCGTCCTCCACCGCCGGTCAGCGAATCAGTCGAGCCAAGGCGGCCATCGATCTGCACCGCAGACGATTCCCGCCACCCGCATCGCCGAAAGAGCGACTTCCAGCTCTGATGCACGCGCTGTACCTGATGTACACCGCCGGACACAGCCGCGCTGACGGGAAACAACTGCTCGACGCTGCGGTCACGACCGAGGCGATCCGCTTGGCGCGCCTCCTGTACAAGGGGTTCCGCGATGAGCCGGAGACGGCGGGGCTGCTCGCACTGATGCTGCTCAGCGAAGCGCGTCGGCCTGCGCGCATCACGGTACGCGGCGACCTGATACCACTCAGGGATCAAGACCGCTCCCTGTGGGATCGGGAAGTGATAGCCGAGGGGATCGACCTCATCGAACATGCACTGCCCACCGGTCCGGTGGGCGCCTACCAGCTACAGGCCGCGATCTCGGCGGTGCACGCGGAGGCTCCCGGCTGGGAGGACACCGATTGGGAGCAGATCGCAGAGCTGTACGCCATGCTCGCCCATGTCGCCCCGTCGCCGGCCGTCACCTTGAACTACGCGGTGGCCGTCAGCGAAACACAGGGGCCGGTGAGCGCGTTGAGCATGGTGGAACCGCTCCTCGACGATCCGCGTATGAGCGGAAGTCACCGCTTGCACGCAGTACGGGCTCCCCTCCTTGAAGCCTGCGGTCGCCGGGAAGAGGCGCTGGAGGCGTTCAGGATCGCGAGCAGGCTGTGCACAAACATTCCCGAACAGCGCTTCCTCAACAGCCAGATCACCCGTGTACAGGCTGACGCGATCGAGTAACAACCCCCTGCGTTCTGCTGCCGGCACGCATCCACCTGCGACGGGCAACTGTTGAATCGTTGCCCGTAGACATCCATCGGACTACGCGGACTGCTGTCGATGTTCCTCGACGCCCTGACGGGCGCCGAAGCCGACGTGTTGTGCGGAGCCGACTACGGCCAACGCTCCGACGACCGGGTCAACACCCGTAACGGCTACCGGCACCGGGACTTCGACACCCCGCGTCGGCGGACACCTCGAAGTCCAGACCGAGCAAGCATGGCGCGCTACCCTCGCCACCAACACTGAAATCTGCTGGACTACAGGATATTACGGACTCGTCCTGGCGCAGATGCGCTGCCGGGACCCGGTGTATCGACGACGAGGCGCTGACCCATATCTCGCCCGCCCAAGGCGAGAACATCAACCGTGACGGGCGGTAGCGTCGGGGCCTCAGGCGCCGCCGCGGCCCACCGCTATGAGGAGCCACCACCACGTCGCAGTCACTCCGGCATCAGCATGCCGCCGAGGACTCGGCGCACCACAGGCTCGAACGTGTCACCGGGCTGGTCGGCGCCGGGATCCGAAATATGGAGCGCAGCTGCAAGATACGGATGATCGCCAACCGCGGCCGTTTTGTGCAAGTACATCACCTGAGAGGATCGACGCTCCCGACTTGCCGTTCCACCACCGACCTCGGCACGAGCGAACTGCTGGACAAGGGTGTTCAGAACGGCCACCACCTGAAGCTTCACCGCCCCCGTCGCGTCGACCGCAGCCATGGCCCGGAGCGCATACTCGAGAAAGTCGATTCCGCGAGGGCCGACGCGCATCGACTCGACCGGAATATCAAGCAGCCACGGGTATTTCACGTGAACGCCCTTCGCGCGAGCCGCGAGGGCGGTGAGGTCGTCGATCGCCTCGCCGCGCAGCGCCACATCGAGGTCGATCTCGCCGGCAGCGGCATCCACCATGAGGTCGAACACTTCGTCGTGCCCCGCCACGTAGCGGTACAGAGCCGACTGACTCACTCCGAGTTTCTGCGCGATCCGGCGAGTGGAGACGGCCGGCAATCCCCCCTCGTTTGCAAGTTCCATCGCCGCGGTAGCGACATCGTCGCGGCTGTGCGCCGGCGCCGGACCGCGTGTGCCGTACGAGCGTTCCCACACTGTCGGGTGCGGTTGCTTCATTCCGGACTGTGTCACTCGACGCCACTCTCCACTCGTTGCTGCCTGTCTTGACCTATACTAAAACTGCGTTCGGTGAACGCAATAAATGGAGGTTCAGGATGGCACTCGACAATGAATGGGGACCGCGGCGATGGGCACAGAACGGATCGGTACGTCTCGCGTTCGATCAATTCCGGCCGGAACTCGGCGGAGAACCGCTACTGATCGCCACCGGGCTGGGTGTCAATCGGCATGCGGTTCCCGACGGGTTCTGTGAGCAACTGGCCGACCACGGTTTCGCTGTCGTGCGGTACGACCAGCGTGACGGCGGCGAGTCGACACATCTGCCGCCGACGGCGGTACGAAACCCGATTGCCGCCCTGCTGGCCAAACGCGAGGAGACCTACACCGCCGAAGACATGGCGGACGACGCAATCGCGGTGATCGACGAGCTCGACTGGAGCTCGGCGCATGTGCTCGGAATCTCGCTCGGTGGCGCACTCGCGCAACGCGTCGCCCTTCGGTATCCCGACCGAGTGCGTTCCCTCACGTCGGTCGCGGCCGTCCCGGGCGATGTCGCCGGGTTGCGCACATTCCGCTACATCCGTTTGCGCACGCTTTCGAAGTTTGCGCGCCTCAGATTTCCCGATACCCGAGAGGGCGCGATCGAGGCCGGCCTCGCGGTAGCACGACTGGTGGCGTCCCCTCGGCACGAGTTCGACGAAGCCGAAATGCGCGCACGATTGGAAAGTAATCCCGACCCTGGGATGCACGACCAACAGGCACAGAGCCGACAGGTCGGCGCTCAGTGGAGCGGACCACCGATCACCGCGATCACGCAGCCCACACTGGTGGTGCACGGCGAGGACGATCCTCTGATCAAACCCGAAGCCGCGCATGCCATCACGGCCCGGATTCCCGGCTCACGCATGCTCATCCTCCCGGAAGTCGGGCACGAGCTGCCTGCGCACGCATGGAAACCACTCGCTGCCGCAATCCGCGAACTTGCAGACACCACTACCTGAGCGAGGTCACGAACTCTTTCGAGCACAGATCGGCTCGACCGGTCGCATCTGTTCACCCATGATCAGCGGCACGCCATCACGGAGGGGACAGACCATCGATACTCACGCGGTACTCGATGCCCTCGAACGTTGCCATGGTCCAGCCGTCCTTGACTCGGTATCGGCATAGTGCGTTCCGGCCGCATCAACCAGACCGGAGGGGTAGGAGTCGTCCTCGAGTTGCCGCAGTACCAGGTCACGCTGCCCGCATCAACCAGCCACCGTTCACGCCTCGGAGCCGTCCCGTCCGGGCGGTTACGACCGCCGGTAATACGCCCGGCGGACCCACCACACGAGCGTGGTGGCTGCTGCGGCAGTGAGCACCGCGGTCTGTGCGGTGCCGGTGAGGACGAGCAGCGCCACGAGTACCAGGAACCCGACTGCGAGGGCCTCGAGTTTGTACATCGGCCATGCGGAACCGGCGATGTCGATGTGGCTGTCGCGCGCAGCGTCACGGGTCGGCGACTCGAGTGTCGTCATCGCACCTCCTGCGGGTCGGGAAAGCCTTCTGTCAGGGTAGTCGCATCCGAGAATTCGGGTCAACGAACTTTCGGACGGACGTGTGGCGGATCACGGGAACGTGTTCACTGGGTGCATGCCCCTTACCGGAGAATATGAACCCAGCCCCTCGTCCTGGGCGGCCGATCAGGTCGCGACTTACGAGTCGTCGGGCGGTACCGAGGGCACCACCCTCGGCGGCAGGCCCGTGGTGATCCTGACGACTCGCGGTGCCAAGACCGGCAAGCTGCGCAAGACCCCGTTGATGCGGGTCGAACACGACGGCACGTATGCCGTCGTCGCCTCGCTCGGGGGCGCTCCCAAGAATCCGGTGTGGTACTACAACGTCGTCGCAGATCCGCACGTCGAATTGCGCGACGGCACCGAGGTCTACGACATGATCGCCCGCGAAGTGCACGGTGACGAGAAGGCGCTGTGGTGGGAGCGGGCGGTCGAGGCGTACCCCGACTACGCCGACTATCAGACCAAGACGGAGCGTGCCATCCCCGTTTTCGTCCTCGAGCGGACCTAGCACGATGGCCGGGCGCACCGTCGCGGACCAGCTTGTGGCTCAGCTCGTCGATGCCGGCGTCCGCCGGATCTACGGCATTGTGGGCGACAGCCTCAATCCGGTCGTCGATGCGGTGCGCCGCCCCCGCGGCGCCGCCCCGGGGGGGCTCGGCGGGGTGCCCGGGCGCCCCGCGGGGGCGG
>NZ_JAXION010000192.1:0-4608 GCF_049311045.1 Rhodococcus sp. 7Tela_A2
AAAACCCGGGGCGCGGGGGGGGGGCCGGGGCCGCCTCCTTTCCGGCTGCGAACAGCAGTTACGTAGCGCGCACGATCAGAGGGACAGGATCGACGCGGCGGCCGTTCCGGGGGCTCCGTAGACCTGGGCCAGTCCGACCTTCGGCTCTCCGGGCACCTGGCGATCGCCCGCCTGGCCGCGGAGCTGCACGACGAGCTCGTGCACCTGGCGAATGCCGGACGCGCCGATCGGCTCACCGTTTGCGATGAGACCACCGTCGGTGTTCACGGGCAGCGAGCCGCCGATCTCGGTGGCGCCCTCTGCGATCAGCTTTTCCTGGTCACCGTCGGCGCACAGCCCGGTCTCGGCCATGTGGATGACCTCCGCACCGGCGTCGGTGTCCTGCAACTGCGCGATGTCGACGTCCTCGGGTCCGATGCCGGCCGCCTCGTACGCTGCCTTCGCGGCGTACACGGTCGGAGAGACGTCCTCGTCCACCGCTGCCCACGTCGCGTGCACCTCATAGGCGCCGTACGTGCGGGTGCGAATCGCGGTGGAACGCAGGTACACCGGCTTGTTCTCCGTGTACTTCGATGCCAGATCGCCGCGGCACATGATGACTGCCGCAGCGCCTTCGTCGGGAGCACAGAACATCTTGGCCGTGAGCGGGTAGTTCAGCATGGGCGATTCGAGGATCTCCTCGATGCTGAATTCGGTGCGCCGGAATGCCTTCGGGTTCAGTCCGCCGTTGCGGTAGTTCTTGGCGGCGACCCGGGCGAGCGTCTCGTGGGAGATGTTGTGCTCGAGGGTGTAGCGGTTGGCCTTCATGCCGAAGAACTTCGTGGTGACGAACTGGCCGTTCTCGGCATACCAGGCCGGCAGGCCCAGCATGGCGGGGTCGGCGGTGAACGCACCACGCGGGTGCTTGTCGGTGCCGACGGCGATGCCGATGTCGTACTTCCCGGACCGGATGCCGTCCGCGGTCTGTTCGATCGCACTCGCGGAGGTGGCACACGCGTTGAACACGTTGGTGAAGGGGATGCCGGTCAGGCCTACCAGCCGGGTCACGGCGTCGGTGTTGTCCACCTCGTAGCTACCGCCGATACCGAACTGGATGTCTCGCCACGCCACACCCGAATCTTCGAGTGCGAGCTGGATTGCGTCGGCCGCCATCTCGATGGCCGACTTGGTGCCGAATCTGCCGAACGGGTGAAGGCCCACACCGATGATGGCAACGTCGTTCATAGTTTCAAGGACTCCTCGATCAGGTGTGTGCTGGTCAGATCGGCTCGAACGCCCACGTGACGATTTCGGTGCCGTCCTCGTCGACGTAGAACGGCACGAAGGTGAGTTCGAGCTCCATGCCGGGCCGCAGCTCGGCGGGATCCGACTCGGTCAGCCGCGCCTCGACCCGCACGACGTCGCCGAGCTGGACGAGGCCGAACGTGAACGGTGTGAAGGTGGCGGCGGTTTCGTTGCCGGCGTACGGCTGCTTCGGGACGAATCCCTGTGTCGTCCAGGCGACCAGGGTTCCGCGCCGGGGGAGCAACAGTTCCGACACGTTCGCTCCGCTGCACCGCGGGCACCGCGGTTGCTGCGGCCAGGTGGTGGCGGCGCAGTCGGCGCAGTGGCTGCCGACGAGTTGGGGGTCCTCCGCCGGCCAGGTCGAAACGTCGGGCGCGAGCGCCTTCGTCGTCATAGGTCATCCTCCGTTGTTCGGTGCCGCCGCCCGGTGTCCCGAGGACTGCGGCCATGACAATCACGCTAGACGGAAATTGCATTCTCCACAATGAGAGCACCATATCCGACGCCGGGCCGCGGGCGGAGCGCGCCATGCGCGCGGAAAGCTTTATAGAACCTGTTCCAATTACGGAGGAATGTGGTTATCGTCACGTGCACAACTTGCAATGCGATGGAGGGCGTCAGATGAAGACCAAGGGTGCAGTGCTGTGGGGGCTCGACGAAGCGTGGTCGGTCGAGGACATCGAGCTCGGCGATCCCGTGGCGGGTGAAGTCCAGATCCGCATGGAAGCCGCCGGCATGTGCCACTCCGACCACCACATCGTCACCGGCGCGACGCCCATGCCGTCCTTCCCGGTCATGGGCGGGCACGAGGGATCCGGCGTCATCACGAAGGTCGGCGACGGTGTCGTCGGTTTCGAGGTCGGCGACCACGTCGTGCTGTCCTTCATTCCCGCGTGTGGACGATGCCCGTCGTGTGCGAGCGGACACTCGAACCTGTGCGATCTGGGCGCCGGACTCCTCAGCGGTCAGGCGATCTCCGACGGCAGCTACCGGATCCAGGCGCGCGGCCAGAACGTCATCCCGATGTGCCTGCTCGGGACGTTCTCCCCGTACATGACCGTGAATCAGAGCCAGGTCGTCAAGATCGACAAGGATGTGCCGTTCGAGCTCGCCGCCCTGGTGGGTTGCGGCGTTCCGACGGGCTGGGGTTCGGCTACGCACATCGCCGACGTCAAGCCGGGCGATTCGGTCGCGATCATCGGTGTCGGCGGCGTAGGTATGAGCGCGCTGCAGGGCGCGGTCGCGTCCGGTGCCCGCTACGTCTTCGCGATCGATCCGGTGCCGTGGAAGCGTGAGCAGGCCATGAAGTTCGGTGCCACCCACACCTACGCGTCGATCGAGGAAGCGATCGTGCCGATCATGGAGGTCACCTGGGGACGTATGTGCCAGGAGACGATCATCACCGTCGGTGAGATGAAGGGTGACCTGGTCGACCCGGCGCTGACGCTCACCGCGAAGGGCGGCAAGTGTGTCGTCACGGCCATGGGCTTCATGTCGGACATGGACGTCAAGCTGAACTCGTTCCTGTTCTCCATGCTGCAGAAGGATCTCAAGGGCAACATCTTCGGTGGCTGCAACGCCCGCGTCGACATCCCCCAGTTGCTGGACCTCTACAAGTCCGGTCAGCTCAACCTCGCGGACATGGTGACCCGCACGTACACGCTCGAACAGATCAACGACGGATACCGGGACATGCTCGACGGCAAGAACATCCGTGGCGTGATCCGCTACACAGAAGCCGACTGGTGACCTTGCTGCGCCCACCATCTCGTACCCTGGGTCGGTGCGCAGTCTCGAAGTGATATCCGAATGGCCCGTCGACCATGCCGCCGCCGCTGTCGTCACTCGCGACGGCGGCGTGGTTGCGTCCACCGGAGATCAGCGGGCGGTGTACTCGCTGGCCTCGGTGACCAAACCCCTCGTCGCATACGCGGCTCTCGTGGCGATCGAGGAAGGGGCCATCGAACTCGATCAGCCCGCAGGCCCGCCCGGATCGACGGTGCGGCACCTGCTCGCCCACGCGTCGGGGCTGGCGTTCGGAGAGCGCACCGTCGCAGCCGAACCCGGGCGCAAGCGCATCTACTCGAGTGCGGGCTTCGAGGTTCTCGGTGAGTTGATCGCCACCGAGAGCGATATCGCGTTCCCGGACTACGTGACCCAGGCGGTGTTCGAGCCTCTCGGGATGGGCGACTCGAGCCTGCCCGGTCCGGCGGGCCACGGAGGCCGTTCGTCGGCCGCGGACCTTGCCGTGTTCGCGGGGGAGTTGCTGGCCCCGACACTCGTCTCCGACGTGCTGTTCGGTGAGGCGACCGACGTGCAGTTTCCGGGGCTGAACGGATTGGTGCCCGGATACGGAATGTTCAAGCCCAACGATTGGGGGTTGGGTTTCGAAATCCGCGGCGAGAAGAATCCGCACTGGACCGGCACAAAGAATTCTTCCCGTACATTCGGGCATTTCGGCCAATCGGGGACATTTCTCTGGGTAGATCCCGAATTCGGCGCGGCATCTGTGGTACTTACCGATAGGGACTTCGGAGACTGGGCAAAACCGCTCTGGCCTGCACTGAGTGACTCGGTAATCGCTGAACTCACATAAACCTCTTTCGTTTCCTGGCGAAACACTGGCAACAGGAGCACACTTGTTCCCAGTCGCATGGAGAAACCTTCGCGCAGAGGCCGTTGGGGAAGACGTCCTCGTCGAACCGGAGGTGTATCTATGCGCGTATCCAATCAGTTCGCGGATGTGACGACCGGGGTGATCTATATCCACTCTTCGCCCGCCGCGGTCTGTCCACATATCGAATGGGCGCTGGCTGCCACGCTGAGCAGTCGCCCGGAACTGACCTGGATCGGTCAGCCCGCCGACGTGGGCGTGCTGCGGACCTCCATCGACTGGGTCGGTCCGGTCGGCACCGCCGGCCGCCTCGCGGAGGCTCTGAGTGTGTGGCCGATGCTGCGCTTCGAGATCACCGAGAATCCCAGCGAGGGTGTCGACGGCGAGCGCTACAGCTACGTTCCCCGGCTGGGACTGTGGCGGGGGTGCGCCAGCGCGAACGGCGACGTCGTCGTCGGAGAGATGCGTCTGCGCGCCATCCTGGCCTCGTCCGACGCCGCCGCCGAAATCCACCGGGCGCTGGGGACGGCATGGGACGACGAACTCGAGCCCTATCGCAGCGGTGCCGAGGGCGCCGAGGTGACGTGGCTCCGGCGCGACGTCGGCTGAGCGGTACCGTGCCTTCGACCTGACACCTCCTGCACCTCTCCGCTACGCCGCCGGCGCCGCCCCCGCGGGTCGGAGGGGGCCGGGCGCGTATTCACATCGCC
>NZ_JAXION010000193.1:0-3950 GCF_049311045.1 Rhodococcus sp. 7Tela_A2
GTGCGCGGGGGGGGGGCCCCCCCGCCGGGGGGCGGGGGGGGGGCGGGGGGGGGGGCCCTCACCCCCCTCGCCCCCCCCGCCCGCGCGCCGGGGGGGTCGAGAAGCAGACATTCTAGCTGGCGCCGACCTCGAACCGCACGAAGCGGACGACGGTGGCACCGGCCTCGTCGAGGATCGCCTTGACGGTCTTCTTCGAGTCCGTGACGGAGGCCTGCTCGGTGAGCACGACATCCTTGAAGTAGCCGTTGACGCGGCCTTCGACGATCTTCGGGAGTGCAGCCTCGGGCTTGCCCTCGGCCTTTGCGGTCTCCTCGGCGATACGACGCTCGTTGGCGACGATGTCCTCGGGGACCTCGTCACGGGTGACGTACTTGGCCTTGAGCGCAGCGATCTGCATCGCGGCGGCACGCGCGGCCTCGGCGGCAGCGTCGCCTTCACCGGTGTACTCGACGAGCACGCCGACCGACGGCGGCAGGTCCGAAGCACGCTTGTGCAGGTAGACGGACGTCTGGCCGTCGAACGACGCGACGCGGCGAAGCTCGAGCTTCTCGCCGATCTTCGCGGACATCTCCTGGACCAGCGCGTCGACCGTCTTGCCGTCGATCTCGACGGCCTTGAGGGCGTCGACATCGGCGGGACGCGCCTGCGCGGCCGCGGTGACGATCGTGTCGGCGAGAGCCTTGAACTCGTCGTTCTTGGCGACGAAGTCGGTCTCGGAGTTCAGCTCGACGAGCACGCCGTCCTTGGACACGACCAGGCCTTCGGCGGTGGAGCGCTCGGCGCGCTTGCCCACGTCCTTGGCACCCTTGATGCGCAGCTGCTCGACGGCCTTGTCGAAGTCGCCGTCGTTGTCGGCGAGAGCGTTCTTGCAGTCCAGCATTCCGGAGCCGGTGAGCTCACGGAGACGCTTGACGTCGGCGGCGGTGTAGTTCGCCATGGAAGCGAGCCTCCTGTGTCTGTGATGGAAAGTCTCGGAGTGCGGGCGGCGCAGCGAATGTCCGGGCCGCTCGCGAACAGACGGCCCCGACCATGGATCTTGCGATCTACCGGTCGGGGCCGTCCATCGGGATCAGGCCTCGGGCGTTGCGTCCGCGGCAGGTGCCTCGGCAGCGGGAGCTTCCGCGGCGGGAGCCTCTGCAGCAGGGGCCTCGGCCTCGGCGGCCGGGGTGGCCTGCGAGAGCAGTTCCTGCTCCCACTCGGCGAGCGGCTCGGCGCCGGCCTCGGGCTTGGCGTCGGCGTCCGTGCTCTTGCCGGCGCGGGCCTGGAGGCCCTCGGCGACGGCGGAAGCGACAACCTTGGTCAGAAGCGCAGCCGAACGAATCGCGTCGTCGTTACCCGGGATCGGGTAGTCGACGAGGTCGGGATCGCAGTTCGTGTCCAGGATCGCGATGACCGGGATGTTGAGCTTGCGAGCCTCACCGACGGCGATGTGCTCCTTGTTGGTGTCGACGATCCACACGGCCGACGGAACCTTGGCCATATCGCGGATACCACCGAGGGTGCGATCCAGCTTGTTCATCTCACGCGTGAGCATGAGGATTTCCTTCTTGGTGCGACCCTCGAAGCCACCGGTCTGCTCCATGGCCTCCAGCTCCTTCAGGCGCTGCAGGCGCTTGTGGACGGTGGAGAAGTTGGTGAGCATGCCGCCGAGCCAGCGCTGGTTCACGTACGGCATTCCGACGCGAGTGGCCTCTTCGGCGATGGATTCCTGCGCCTGCTTCTTGGTGCCGACGAACAGGATCGTGCCACCGTGGGCGACGGTCTCCTTGACGAATTCGTACGCCTTGTCGATGTACGTCAGCGTCTGCTGCAAGTCGATGATGTAGATGCCGTTGCGGTCGGTGAAGATGAACCGCTTCATCTTCGGGTTCCAGCGTCGAGTCTGGTGACCGAAGTGGGCGCCGCTGTCGAGCAGCTGCCTCATGGTTACGACAGCCATGGCTGTTGTCTCTCTTTCGTGTCGGTTGATGCGGGCGATCTTGCGATCCCCGCCCTGGCGTCCACATGCCCGTCGAACCCTTGCGGGACCGATCGACGGCCATCGGGTGTACACCGTACGAACGGGTGACACCGTGCGCGGACGCGCGAAGTCGATCTGCGAACACAGACCGCCCGACAAGTGTACGTGCCCAGGTGCCGGATCGCTAAACCGGCACGTCGCCCCTGTGGAGCACTCCCGCTTTGTCCACAGACCCGGATCGGGTCTGTCGCTCGGGCGGCTGCGGACGGCACCCTTCCTGCATGAGTATCGCGGCCGTCCGCCGGATCGTGTCCCGCAGCGCCTGCCTCGCGGTGCTGGTGTTCACCGTGGGGACCGTCCCGGCCCTGGGCGGCCCCCTCCGGGCCGCCGGGCCCCCCGCCGGTCCGCTGTTCGGATGGCCGCTCGATCCCCGGCCCGCCGTCACCCGCGCCTTCGACCCGCCCGACCGGAATTGGCTGCCCGGTCACCGCGGCGTCGACCTGGCCGCGTCGCCCGGACAGCACGTCCGGTCTGCGGGTGACGGTGTGGTGGTGTTCGCAGGCACCGTCGCGGGGAAGCCTGTCGTGTCCGTCGACCATCCCGGTGGGCTGCGCACGACGTACGAACCCGTCGTCGCCGCGGTCGTGTCCGGGCGGCGCATCGGGCGCGGCGATCCGATCGGCACCGTCGAGAGCGGTCACGAGGGGTGCCCGGTCGCGGCGTGCCTGCATTGGGGACTGCGCCGGGACCGGGACGAGTATCTCGACCCCCTCCCCCTCGTGGAGCGACCGGTGATCCGTCTCCATCCGGTGTGACCGGCATCGAGGACGAGTAACCGGGGACCACGCTGCCGATTCGCCGATCACCGCCCGGGTGGATGCCGCAGACTCGGTCTATGCCTTCCGCGTCGACGGAGCCGTCCCCGATGCTGGCGACCCTCGGCGTGCTGCCGGCCGGGGACGGCTGGGCATTCGAGATGAAATGGGACGGTGTCAGGGCGATCGCGCGGGCCGGAGCCGACGACTGCCGATTCTCGAGCCGCAACGGCAACGACATCACCGTCTCCTATCCGGAACTGCCCGGCCCGGTGTCGATCGCCCTGGGCGGCCGCGAGGCGGTACTCGACGGCGAGATCGTCGCGCTCGATGCGAAGGGAAGACCGTCGTTCCACCGGCTCCAGCGCCGGATGCACGTGCAGCGGCCCACGCCTGCGTTGCGACGCGAGATCCCGGTGGTGCTGTACCTGTTCGATGTTCTCGCCGTCGACGGCCGGTCGACCACCGCGTTGCCGTATGCCGAGCGCCGGGCCGTGCTCGACGATCTGGTGCGGCCGAGTCCGCAGGTGCAGATCCCGCCGTACTGGACCGATGTCGACGGCGCGCAGATGCTCGACCTCGCCCGCCTGCACGGGCTCGAAGGCGTGGTGGCCAAACGCCTCGACTCGACGTATCTGCCCGGGGCCCGGGCGCCGAGCTGGATCAAATCACCGCTGCGGAACAACACCGAGGTCGTGGTCGTCGGCTGGCTCCCCGGGTCGGGGTCGGCCGCCGGAGGCATCGGTTCCCTGATTCTCGGCGCGCACGACGACGAAGGGCAGCTGGTGTACATCGGGAAGGTCGGCACGGGTTTCACCGCCGCAACCCGGCGGACGCTGCGCGCACAACTCGATTCGCTCGAGCGGACGACGAGCCCGCTGGCAGTCCCGGCACCGGCTCGCGACACCCGCGATGCGCACTGGGTCGAGCCTGTCCTCGTCGGCGACGTCGAGTTCCGCGAATACGCGGGCGGGAGCCTGCGCCATCCGAGCTGGAAAGGACTACGGACCGACAAGTCGCCGGCCGAGGTAGAGCTACCGGGCAAGCACTGAGCAGCGCGCCGCGACCCTCGGCCGGACCGGAGACACCCGGATCGTCAGCCGCGGCCGGCCAGCCCGCCGGCCCACCGCGGCAACTCGGCCCCCCCCCACCCCGCCACCGCGCCGCAGGCACCC
>NZ_JAXION010000194.1:0-3896 GCF_049311045.1 Rhodococcus sp. 7Tela_A2
GATCGACTTCGATCCCACCGCGCTCGCGTCCGCCCGGGGTAAGGGTGCTCCAGCCGTGTCCGGAAGATGCTGGGAGTCCGGCGGTTCGGAGTCCCCCACGGACGCGTGACCCTTGGTAGGCTCGCCAACCAAGGTTAGCCTGAGCTACATTCTCAGAGCTTTGGTCGACGGACCTGGGCTCGCGCCCCCGAGTACGGAAGTTGAGTGATGACCGACCGATCCAGCGCTACCGCAGGTGATTCGGAGAATCCGGACGAACCTCGAGGGGACGTGTTCGACCTCGCCGGAATCGGCTTCGGCCCCGCCAACCTCGCTCTGGCCATCGCCATCGAGGAACACAACGCGACCGATCCGGACTCGCCGCTACGAGCCACGTTCTTCGAGCGGAGACAAGACTTCGCGTGGCACCCCGGGATGCTCCTCGAGGGCGCGACCATGCAGATCGCCTTTCCCAAGGATCTCGTCACCTTCCGGAACCCCACCAGCAGCTACAGCTTCTTCGCATACCTGCACGAGCGCGGGCGGCTCGCGGACTTCGTCAACCACCAGACGTTCTTTCCGACCCGGCACGAATTCCAGGATTACCTGCGGTGGGCCGCCGACCGTGTCACCGCGGACGTCCGGTACGGAACCGAGATCACTGCCGTCGAAGCGGTCCGTCACCACAACGGCACAGCCGATCTGTTCGCGATCCACGCAGTCGACGGCAGCGTGGTCCATGCGCGCAGCGTCGTGGTCGGTGTCGGACTCCGGGCGCAGATCCCGCCCTGGGCCACCGAATCGGCGCGGTGCTTTCACAACCACCAGTTCCTGTTCCACCTGGACACGATGCCCGAGCCGGCGCATCAGCGATTCGCCGTGGTCGGCGCGGGACAGAGCGCCGCGGAAGTGGTGCAATACCTGCACGCCCACTACCCGCAGGCCGAAGTCCACAGCATCTTCAACCGCTTCGGCTACAGCCCGGCCGACGACAGCCCGTACGCGAACCGGATCTTCGATCCCTCGTCTGTCGACGAACTCCACGGAGCGTCGCCCGCGGAGCGGGAGCGGGTGCTCACTCTTCATCGCGGCACCAACTACTCCGTCGTGGCCCCGGAACTCATCGAGGCGCTCTACGCCACCGAGTACCGGGAACGCGTCAGTGGGCGTCGCCGGCTGTTCATGCGCCGCGCCTCGGAAATCGTCTCCACGACGGAAAGCGCCGCGGGCATCGAGATCGACGTCCGGAACAACCTGGACGGTGCCGTCGAGACGCTGGTGTGCGACGCGGTGGTCCTGGCCACCGGTTTCGAGCCTGCGCCGCTCACTCCGCTCCTCGGCGACCTCGCGCCGGACGGGCCGGTATTGTCGGTCGACCGTGACTACCGGCTGCCGACGCCGGAGGACATCGATGCCGATATCTACCTGCAGGGCGGCACCGAGAAGACACACGGCCTGACCTCGTCGCTGTTGTCGAACGCGGCGGTACGAGCAGGAGAAATCCTGGCTTCCGTCCTCGGTCGCCGGGAACTGAAGATGTCCGGAGCCCTGGGTGTTGTCGGTGAACTTGATAGGATTCCGGACCATCACACCTACGCAACAAGTGAGGCGAGATGAGCACGAACCCATTTGACGACGAGGACGGCCGGTTCTACGTCCTCGTGAACGACGAGGAGCAGTACTCGCTGTGGCCGACCTTCTCCGAGGTTCCGCAGGGGTGGCGGGTGGTATTCGGCGAAGAGTCGCGTGCCGCGTGCGTCGAATACGTCGAGCAGAACTGGACCGATATGCGTCCGAAGAGCCTTCGCGATGCGATGGAAGCCGACGAAAAGGCTCGTCAGGGCTGACCCTTCGTCACGGCTGATACACCGAATACTTCTACATTCTGCGAGAGTCACGCCCGCGCCAACCGAGGCGCAGCGTGGCTCTCGTTGTTTCGGTTGCCGCGGCGTCGACAATCGGGATCGTGTCCGTGATGGGGATCGGGCCGGTCACCGGTGTCGGGGCCGGCCGGATCGCACGCTTCTTCTCCAGCCTGATCCGGGGGATCCGGCGCAACTGCGGGCGGCGCAGCGACCCGACCTTGAGGATACTTCGCGGGTTGCGGGTGCGACGCGCGAGCCACTCGCCGAGGGTGACTCCGGCCGCGAGTGCGCAGCCGATACCGAATGCCGCGAACAGCGCGGTCATGCCGATGCTCATCTCGTTGCGCAGCATCGCGTACAGACCGCGGTACAGGGCGAGACCGGGAAGCAGCGGAGTGATACCCGCGACCGCGACGACCAGCGGCGGGGTGAGGGCGCGGCGGGCCATCAGGCCACCCGCGAAGCCGATGACGGTGGCCGCCACCGCCGAGGAAATGATGGGACCGAGCGAGAGCCCGAGCGCCAGCTGATAGCCCAGGCTGCCGGCAGCTCCGGCCAGGGCCGCGACGGTGAGCGCGCGGCGCTCCGCGTAACACGCGAGTGCGTAGAACGCGGCGGCGGCGGCGCCGGCCAGGATCTTCGTCGGCAGCTGGGTGAGGTCCGGCAGTGCCCCGTAACTGATCAACGGCAGTTCGGCGCCGAACACCTCCGCGACGCGCAGGGTGGTCGCGACGCCGGCGATGATGCCGCCCGTCATCATGAGTACTTCGAAGAATCTGGCCGACGCCGTGATCGGGGCTCCGGTGATCGCATCCTGCACGGAACCCACCAGCGACAGACCGGACAACAGCACGGTGACGCCGGCGGCGATGATCAACCCTGGGGACACTTCGAAGCCGAGTGTTTCCCGTAGCCCGTACAACGTGATCGCCGGGGCGGTTGCGATGATGCCGCCTACGAGGTGCTGGAAGAAGAACGGCAGACCGGCGTGGTTGAGGGCGCGATTGACTCGGTCGATCACGAACGTCGATCCGAAGGCGACGAGAGCCACCAGGGCGTCGCCCCCGAGCAGTACCGAGATCGCCGCGGCCATCCCCGACCACGCGATCGTCGCGACCCAGCGGTTGTACGGGTGGGCCGCCGACGTGATCGCGAGCAGTTCCTCGTGTGCTTGCGCCGGGGAGATCGCGTCGCGGCGGATTCGGCGCGTCAACCGGTCGACCGCGGCCAGCCGCGTGAAGTCCATCGAGCGGTAGTGCACGACGCGCATCGTGCTCGCGGGCGGCATCGTCTGCCCGCGATAAGCGGACAGCACGATCGAGTTGTAGGTGACATCGACGTCGCACTGCGCGAGGCCGTAGGTCGCGGCGACGAACCGGACCTGCTCCGCGGTGTCGATCGCGCCCGTGCCGGACGCGAGCAGGACTTCGCCGACGCGGACCGCGACATCGAGCGCCTCGGCGACCACCGCGTCGTCGGTCAGGTCGATCGGCTGCAGCGGCGTGGGTGCTGCAGTGACCGCGTCGATGGTCGCGCGGCGCGTACCCAGGGTCCGGTCCAGGACATCGCCCAGCAGGCTCACTGACCGCCACCTCCGGTACGGGCGGAGACAGGTGGGGCGGTACGCATGCGTTCCACCGTAACGAAACGGGCGGTGTGCGCCGGAGGCGGGACGACCTATATGATGGGCGGCGTTCGCTGCCTCCTTAGCTCAGCGGTAGAGCACTCGCCTTGTAAGCGAGCGGTCAACGGTTCAATCCCGTTAGGGGGCTCGAGAGTAGGTCGATCTGCAGATAACTGCAGGTCGGCCTATTTTTTTCGACATGACGCCCGGCGGTCGCGGCAGGGCCGGCCTCGAGGTCGCCGGGGCTGCGAGTGCCTGCGCCCGGCGGAAGCGGCCCTTGGATCCGCACCCCGCTTCGACCACGCGCGGTGTGGGATCTCACAGCCCTGTCGGTGCTGCAAGACGACTCCGCCCCCCCCCCCCGGGGGGGGGGGGGGGCCCGGGGGTGGGGGGGGGGGGGGCCGGGGGCGCGCGTGCCGCGGGGCGGG
>NZ_JAXION010000195.1:0-3889 GCF_049311045.1 Rhodococcus sp. 7Tela_A2
CCCACCCCGCGGTGGGGGGGCCCCCGGCTGTGGACTATGAACTCGCTCAGTGCTTCTCGGGACCGATGTGGTACTCGAACACCAGGCCGGCCGACGCCGCGAGGATCAGCACCACGGCACCCGCGATCATCCAGGGCTGGAAGAACGCCAGCGAGATGGCGGCGAAGGATGCCGACGCGGCCAGCAGGATGGGCCAGAAGCTGCCCGCGCTGAAGAATCCGAGGTCGCCGGCGCCATCGCTGATCTCGGCATCCTCGTAGTCCTCGGGGCGAGTGTCGAGACGCCGAGCCACGAACCGGAAGTACGTTCCGATGATGAGGGTCAGTCCGGCGGAGAGCACGATGCCGGTGAGACCCGCCCACTCGATGCCCGTACGGGACAATCCTGTGAAGGTTCCGTACACGATCGCGACGAGCACGAAGAACACCGTCGTCACTTCGAAGAGCTTGGCTTCGATTTTCATATCAGCACTTGTCCTTGTCGATGAAAGGCGAAGAGACGGGTCACTCGCTGGCGCCGGATGCGGAACGGTCGGTGCGATCGGTCTTGAACGGGACCGTCGACGTGGCGACGGGGCTCTGGCCGATGGCCTCGAGTGCGGCGGCGTTGGACAGACCCTGTCCGCCGTCCTCGACAGGCTTACGAAGGTCGATGAAGCGTGCGAAGTCCTCGGGGCTCACCGCGCGGACCTCGAAGTTCATCATCGCGTGGTAGGTGCCGCACATCTCCGCGCAGCGACCGACGAAGGCGCCCTCACGCTCGATCTCCGAGATCTGGAAGACCGGGTCGGAGTTGTTCTGGATCGGGTTCGGGTTCACGTCACGCTTGAACAGGAACTCGGGGACCCAGAACGAGTGGATGACGTCCGACGACGCGAGGTAGAACTCGATCCGCTTGCCGGTCGGGAGGACCAGGACGGGAACCTCGTTGCTGGTGCCGATCGTCTCGATCTTGTCGTAGTGCAGGTAGGACAGGTCTTCGACCGGGGCACCGTGGATCGGGCCGAGTTCGGCGTGCGCATCCTCCGCATTGGGGATGTCGATCTGCACTGCTTCCTCGGCGGCCTCGTCGATGCCGTTGTACGGCTGACTTCCGTCCTGGAGGTCGATCGAGCGGTAACCGAACTTCCAGTTCCACTGGAAACCGGTGACGTCGACGACGACGTTGGGGTTGTCTTCCTTCTCCAGGACGTAGTTCTGCACCACGACCGTGAAGTAGAAGAGGACACACACAGCAACGAACGGCGCCGCCGTGTACGCGAGCTCGAGCGGCACGTTGTATGCCGTCTGCCGCGGGAACTCCGGGGAGTCCTTCCGTCGCCGGTAGGCGATGATCACCCAGAAGGTGAGGGCCCACACGAGAATTCCCATGACGAGGGCGGCGACAACCGACCACGTCCACAGGTCACGCATACGCTCGGCTTGGGGGGTCACGCCCTCCGGCCAGCCGAAACGAAGGACTTCTTCGCTCGAACACCCGGTCAGCACCAAGGCTGCAATGCCGAGTGATGCTGCGAGCCCGAACCGCCGAAGGATCCGACCTTGCGCCACGTTCACGCCTTCCTGATCGCTGCAATTTCAGTAGGGCACACCAAGAGGGCCAGCCCAATTACTACGCAGCGTAGACCAAACCCGGCCGCTATCCATCCTCGGGGCACGAAGAAAGTGTCGCGCCTGGGGATTCGCCCGGAACGTACCGACGTGACGACGGTTTTTGCGCGGTGCCGCCCGCTCGCCCTCCCGGCTGACTGCGGCATACTCCAAGGGAACAACGACGAACGTCGGCGAACAGTTCCCACGGCCCCTGAGCGGTGGTCGCCGGCTGGTTCGCTTCTGACACCCCGACCGGAATGAGGTACCGAACGCGTGTGCGGCTTGCTCGGGTTTCTGACCACCGACGGCACCAGCGACGAGGCCGTCGCCCAGGTGGCGTCCGCAATGCACTGCCTCCGGCATCGCGGCCCGGACGAACACGGCACCTGGAATGATGCCGATCTCGTCTTCGGGTTCAACCGCCTGTCGATCATCGACATCGCCCATTCGCATCAGCCTCTGCGCTGGGGGCCTCCGGAGCAGCCCGACCGGTATGCCCTGACCTTCAACGGCGAGATCTACAACTATCTCGAACTGCGCAAGGAACTCGCCGACGAGTTCGGGGCGACGTTCGAGACCGAAGGCGACAGCGAGACCATCGTCGCGGCGTACCACCACTGGGGCGCCGAGGCCGTGCGCCGCCTGCGCGGAATGTTCGCGTTCGCGATCTGGGACACCGTGAACCGTGAGCTGTTCCTGGCACGCGACCCGTTCGGCATCAAGCCGCTGTTCCTCGCGACCGGCACCGCCGGCACCGCGTTCGGCAGCGAGAAGAAGAGCCTTCTCGAACTGGCCGACCTGATCGGCATCGGTACCGAACTCGATCCGCGGGCAGTGGAGCACTACACGGTCCTGCAGTACGTGCCCGAGCCCGAATCGCTCCACAAGGAGATCCGCCGGCTCGAGTCGGGTTGCTACGCGCGACTGACCCCGGGAGCGGAGCCCGAGATCACGCGGTACTTCGAACCGACCTTCCCGGTGCGGCCCTTCGCGGCAGGCCGCGAGCAGGATCGCTACCGCGAGATCGCCGACGCGCTCGAGGATTCTGTCGCCAAGCACATGCGCGCGGACGTGACGGTGGGTTCGTTCCTGTCCGGTGGCATCGACTCCACCGCCATTGCGGCTCTGGCGATGCGCCACAATCCGAACCTCATCACGTTCACGGCCGGCTTCGAGCGGGAGGGATATTCGGAGGTCGACGTGGCCGCCGAGTCCGCCGCCGCGATCGGTGCGCGCCACGTGGTGCGGGTCGTCTCCCCCGCCGAGTTCGCCGCGGCCATTCCCGAGATCGTCTGGTACCTCGACGACCCTGTCGCCGACCCGGCGCTGGTGCCGCTCTGGTTCATCGCCAAGGAGGCCCGCAAGCACGTCAAGGTGGTGCTCTCGGGCGAGGGCGCCGACGAACTGTTCGGCGGTTACACGATCTACCGGGAGCCGCTGTCGCTACGACCGTTCGAGTTCCTGCCTCCGGCGCTGCGCCGCGCCGCAGGCAGACTGTCCGACCGTATTCCCGAGGGAACCCGGGGCAAGAGCCTGCTGCATCGCGGGTCGATGCCGCTCGAGGAGCGCTACTACGGCAACGCGCGGAGCTTCAGCGACGCGCAACTGCGGTCGGTGCTGCGCGAGTTCCGGCCCGAGTGGACGCACCAGGACGTCACCGCGCCCATCTATGCGCGGTCGGTGGGCTGGGATCCCGTCGCCCGCATGCAGCACCTGGACCTGTTCACGTGGCTGCGCGGCGACATCCTCGTCAAGGCCGACAAGATGACCATGGCGAATTCCCTCGAGCTGCGCGTCCCGTTCCTCGATCCCGAGGTGTACCGCGTGGCGTCGCAGGTCCCGCTGGACCAGAAGATCACCAAGGACACCACCAAGTACGCGCTGCGTAAATCGCTCGAGGGCATCGTCCCGTCCCATGTCCTGCACCGCGCGAAGCTCGGGTTCCCGGTGCCGCTGCGGCACTGGCTCGCCGGCACCGAGCTGTTCGACTGGGCGCATCAGGTGATCGCCGAGTCCGGCACCGACCACCTGATCGACAAGGCCGCGGTGACGAAGATGCTCGACGACCATCGCGTCGGCACGGTCGACCACAGCCGCCGGCTGTGGACCGTGCTGGTGTTCATGATCTGGCACGGCATCTTCGTCGAGGAGCGCATCGTTCCGCAGATCCAGGAACCGGCGTACCCCGTCGAGGTCTAGGCACCACACGCACCAGGACAGACGGTCGGGGGGGGGGGGGGGGGGGGGGGGGGGGGGGGGGGGGGGGGGGGGGGGGGGGGGGGGGGGGGGGGGGGGGG
>NZ_JAXION010000196.1:0-3822 GCF_049311045.1 Rhodococcus sp. 7Tela_A2
GGCGCCCCCCCCCCCCCCCCCCCGCCCCCCCCCCCCCCCCCGGGGGGGGGGGGGGGGGGGCGCGGGCGCCCCCCCCCCCCCCGCGGTCGGTAAGTCGACTGTCGTGCGCCTTCTGCGCAACCGGGTGCCGAATCTGATGTTCAGTGTCTCCGCGACCACCCGCGCCCCACGACCGGGCGAGGTGGACGGGGTGGACTACCGCTTCGTCACCCGCGAGGAATTCGACCGCATGATCGACGACGGCGAGTTGCTCGAATGGGCCGACATCCACGCAGGCCTGCAACGTTCGGGCACACCCGCAGCGCCGGTACGCGAGGCGCTCGCCGCCGGGCGACCGGTGCTCGTGGAGGTCGATCTGGTGGGAGCCCGCGCAGTGCGGGCCGCGATGGACGAGGCCGTCCTGGTCTTCCTCGCACCGCCGAGCTGGGAGGTGCTCGTCGAGCGCCTCACCGGACGCGGCACCGAATCCGCGGACGTGGTGGCCCGCCGCCTGGACACCGCGCGCACCGAACTCGCCGCTCAGGACGAGTTCGATGTCGTCGTTGTCAACGATGATGTCGACCGTGCGTGCGAAGAATTGGTATCCTTGTTAGTCGGTCCCGAAAACGGGTGACCGGAGCGTGCTTGCGGGCGCCCGACCGGTGCCGTTTGCAGAGTCCGCCGACGCTAGATTTCTATCCCGCGAAAACTCAGGAGAACACCGAGTGAGCAGCATGCAGTCAGCAGCGATCGACCTCGAGGGCAACGCCCTTCCGGTCTACGACACTCCGCTGGGTATCACCAACCCGCCGATCGACGAGCTGCTCGAACGCGCCTCCTCGAAGTACGCCCTGGTGATCTACTCGGCCAAGCGCGCCCGGCAGATCAACGATTACTACAACCAGCTCGGTGACGGCATCCTCGAGTACGTCGGCCCGCTCGTCGAGCCGGGTCTGCAGGAGAAGCCGCTGTCCATCGCGCTGCGCGAGATCCACGCGGATCTGCTCGAGCACACCGAAGGCGAGTGAGCCTTCACGCCGCGGACGGCGCTCCGGAAACCGGACAGCGCCGCCGCGTCGTCGTCGGAGTCGCCGGCGGGATCGCCGCGTACAAAGCGTGCGCACTGATCCGGGCGTTCACCGAGAACGGCCATCACGTGCGGGTCGTTCCCACCGAATCAGCACTTCAATTCGTCGGGCGCGCCACCTTCGAGGCACTCTCCGGTAACCCCGTGCACACCGGCGTCTTCGCCGACGTGCCGGAGGTACCACACGTGCGGTTGGGGCAGGAGGCCGACCTCGTCGTCGTCGCGCCCGCCACCGCCGACCTCATGGCCCGGGCGGTATCCGGCCGCGCCGACGATCTCCTCACGGCAACTCTTCTCACCGCGCGGTGCCCGGTGATGTTCGTGCCCGCGATGCACACCGAGATGTGGGAACACCCCGCCACGGTCGACAACGTCGCAACTCTGCGTCGTCGCGGCAGTGTCGTGGTCGAGCCCGCCTCGGGTCGCCTCACCGGCAAGGACACCGGAGCGGGGCGTCTGCCCGAACCCGACGAGATCTACGCGCTGGCAGCACTGATGCTCGAACGTGCCGACGCGCTGCCCCGCGACCTGGTCGGCCGGCGCATCGTCGTCTCCGCAGGTGGCACGCGCGAACCTCTCGATCCGGTGCGGTTCCTGGGCAACCGCTCGTCGGGCAAGCAGGGCTATGCGCTTGCCCGCCTGGCCGCGCAGCGCGGCGCGGACGTCACCCTCGTGGCCGGCGCGGTCGCGGGCCTCGACGATCCCGCCGCCGTCGACGTCGTGCGGGTGCAGACCGCCGCGCAGATGCAGGACGCGGTCACCAAGCATGCCGCGACCGCCGACGCCGTCATCATGTCGGCCGCGGTCGCCGATTTCCGTCCCGCCGCCTTCGCCGAAAGCAAGATCAAGAAGGGTGCGGGCGAACCGGACTCGATCGCGCTGACGAAGAACGACGACATCCTCGCCGGACTGGTGCGCTCCCGTGCCGACGGTGGACTGTCCAAGGACACCGTCATCGTCGGATTCGCAGCCGAAACCGGCGACGAACACGGCGACGTCCTGACCTATGCGCGTGAGAAACTTGCCCGCAAGGGCTGCGATCTTCTCGTCGTCAACGCCGTGGGCGACGGCAAGGCATTCGAGGTCGACCACAACGACGGATGGTTGTTGTCCGCGGACGGCTCCGAGACGGCGCTCGCCCACGGATCCAAGGCTCTGATGGCAAGCAGGGTCCTCGATGCACTGCGACCGCTGCTGGCGCAGGTAGAACGGACGTAGAGTCCGATGATTTTAATACTCGCGCCGACGCTGCCGGGACAGTAGCGTCGGCACAGTGGCCGGGCTCGACCCGACCGGGAGTGCGTGCCGCTCCACAGCGTTCGTCCAGAGCTAGACACATCAGTCGAGAGGGAGTTCTGTGAGCAAGACCGGCGGTCGGCTTTTCACCAGCGAGTCCGTGACCGAGGGGCACCCGGACAAAATCTGCGACGCGATCAGCGACTCGGTCCTCGACGCGCTGCTCGCGGACGACCCGCGTGCCCGTGTCGCAGTGGAAACGCTCGTGACCACCGGTCAGGTGCACGTGGTGGGTGAGGTGACGACCTCCGCGTATGCCGATATCCCGAAGATCGTGCGCGATCGCGTGCTCGAAATCGGGTACGACAGCTCGTCCAAGGGCTTCGACGGCAACTCCTGCGGCGTGAACATCGCGATCGGCGCGCAGTCGCCGGAGATCGCCGGGGGTGTCGATGTCGCGCTCGAGGCTCGTAGCGGCACGCTGACCGACGACGAGGTCGCGCTGCAGGGCGCCGGCGACCAGGGCCTGATGTTCGGATACGCATGCTCGGAAACCCCGGAACTGATGCCGCTGCCCATCTCCCTCGCGCACCGGCTCTCGCGCCGGCTGACCGAGGTGCGGAAGACCGGTGTGCTCCCGTACCTGCGGCCGGACGGCAAGACCCAGGTCACCATCGAGTACGAGGGCGACAAGCCGGTCCGCCTCGACACCATCGTGATCTCCACTCAGCACGCCGCGGATATCGACCTCAACAACCTGCTCACCCCGGATCTCCGGGCGCACGTCGTCGACGCCGTACTCGCGGACCCGAACCTCGCCGGTCTCGACGTCGCCGATGTCCGGCTGCTGGTCAACCCGTCCGGATCGTTCGTGCTCGGCGGCCCGATGGGCGACGCCGGCCTGACCGGACGGAAGATCATCGTCGACACCTACGGCGGCATGGCCCGCCACGGCGGTGGCGCGTTCTCGGGTAAGGACCCGTCGAAGGTCGACCGTTCCGCCGCGTACGCCATGCGCTGGGTCGCCAAGACGGCCGTCGCCGCGGGACTGGCGGACCGGCTCGAGGTGCAGGTCGCATACGCGATCGGCAAGGCCGCTCCCGTCGGCCTGTTCGTCGAGACCTTCGGCACCGAAAAGGCCGATCCCGCGCGGATCCAGCAGGCGGTCAACGAGGTCTTCGACCTGCGTCCCGGCGCGATCGTCCGCGACCTGGATCTTCTGCGCCCCATCTACGCCCAGACGGCTGCGTACGGTCACTTCGGCCGCACCGACATCGAACTGCCGTGGGAGAACACCGACCGCGCCGACAAGCTTCGCGCGGCCGCCGGACTCTGACGGTCACGGTCGCACCCGGGTGGCTGCCGCCACACGCGCTGCCGACAAGCGCGCTGCCGACACACGCGCTGCCGAGGTCGACCCGGTAGGGCGCGTTCTGCCGCTGCTCTCCGTGCCGCACCTGGACCGGGAGTTCGACTACCTCATCCCGCACCACCTCGACGCGGACGCCCGGCCGGGCGTC
>NZ_JAXION010000197.1:0-3761 GCF_049311045.1 Rhodococcus sp. 7Tela_A2
GCCGCGCGCCGGCCCCCCGCCCCCCCCCCCCCCAGCCGGCCCCCACCCCGCCCCGCCCCCACCCCCCGGGGCTGGGGGGCCGGCCCGTCGTGTGGGGACCTTTCGCGCAGGGTCACCGCGCGATGTCCACCACGACCTTTCCGATCGCGAGACCGTCCGCCACGTGACGCAGGGCGCGGGAAACGTCGTCGAGCGGGTAGTGCGCTCCGATGTGGGGTACCGCCCGGCCGGATATCAGCAGGTCGACCAGTTCTGCCTCGTTACGCCGGTATTCCTCGGGATCGAGGTCCTGGAACTGGAATCCCATGATGCGAAGGCCCTTCACCAGAACGAGATTCAGCGGAACCTCCGGTATCGTGCCCGACGCATAGCCCACCGTGACGAATCGGCCGCCGCGCCCGAGGGACCGGAGTGCCGGTACCGAGAGGTCGCCGCCGACCGGATCCACTACGACATCTGCTCCCTCCGGCAGCATCTGCTTCAGGGCGCCACGCAGATCGCCCGCCCGGTGGTCGATCAGGTGCTCGGCCCCGTACTTCTCGGCGACCGCGAGTTTGTCTTGCGACGACGCGACAGCAGTCACGGACGCACCCAGCGCGACACCCAGCTGGACCGCGGCGAGACCGACACCGCCTCCGGCGCCGAGCACGACCAGTCGCTCGCCCGGCTGGAGCCGGGCAACCGACCGGAGCGTGTGGTACGCGGTGCGATGGGCTACGCCGAAGGACGCAGCCGTGCGGTCGTCGATCCCGTCGGGAATCGCCTTCAGCGATGCCGCCGGCGCCACCACTTCTTCGGTGAAGGCTCCGACCAGACTGGTGCCCGTGACCCGGTCTCCGACGATGAACTCCCCGGTGTCGCCCGCGATCTCGGTGACCACGCCGGCGTACTCGCTACCCGGAACGAACGGGGGCGGCACGCTGATCTGGTACTTGTTCGCGACCAGTAACACGTCGGGAAAATTCACCGCCGCCGCACCCACCCGCACCCGGACCTGCCCGGGTGCGAGTGGTTGCGACGGGAGATCCCGGATCTCGACGACCTCCGGTGGCCCGTACTCCGCACAGACCGCCGCACGCACGGTGCTCATCGCCCCTGCCAGGCCGGCGCTCGCTTCTCCATGAACGCCGCAGCGCCCTCCTTGGCATCGTCGCTGGCGAACACCAGGGACTGCCAGTATCCGAGCCGTTCCGACGCATACTCGGGATCGGTCAGCGAGGACCGTACGAGTTCCTTGACCGCGGCGAGTCCGAGAGGTGCGTTCGCAGCGATGCGGCGCGCGTAGTCCAGAGCGGTGTTCAGCACCTCGTCGGGTTCGACCACGGCGTTGATCAACCCGAGTTCGTACCCGCGTTGCGCGGTGATCGGATCGCCGGTCAGGGCGATCTCGAGTGCGGCGCCGATCGGAATACGCGTCCCGATGGAAGTTCCTCCGCCGGCCGGGAAGAGACCCCTCTTGACCTCGGGCAGACCGAACTTCGCCGCAGACGAGGCGACGATGA
Source organism: Rhodococcus sp. 7Tela_A2 (assembly GCF_049311045.1). Lineage (NCBI taxonomy): Bacteria > Bacillati > Actinomycetota > Actinomycetes > Mycobacteriales > Nocardiaceae > Rhodococcus > Rhodococcus sp. 7Tela_A2. Next base: position 1,503 of record NZ_JAXION010000197.1, read on the forward strand.
TGTCGGCCCCGAGGAGAAGTTCGAGCCCTCCGCCCACCGCGCTGCCGTTGGCGGCACCGATCACCGGTATCCCGAGCTTTCCCTGGCAGAGCCGCGCATACGCGGCGGCGGCGTCATCGGACCCGAGACCGATGTCCTCGCCGCTCGCGAACGCCCGCAGATCCATCCCGGCGCAGAACGCGCGGTCCCCGGTAGCGGTGAGCACGACGGCACGGATATCCGGATCGCGCTCGGCGTCCGCGACCGCGGCACCGAGGCCGCGAATCACCGCGCCGGTCAGTGCATTGCGGGCATCGGGGCGGTCGATGCGCAGCACGAGGATGGGGCCGTGCTGCTCACGAATCAGTCCCTCGACTGCTGCTGCGGTCATCCCTTGTACTCCGTGGATTCGGCGAGGTCAGCGGCCGACTTCATCAGGTCGACGATCACCGGCCCGTACGACTGCAGTTTCACGTCGTCACCTGCACGCTGGAAACCCTGCTCCAGGACGATCGCGAGCTTCCACTTGGCCAGCACGAGGTAGTAGTCGAGGTCGTCGACCTGGCGGCCGGAGATCTCCGAGTAGTGCTGGACCAGGTCGGACCGGTTCGGCATTCCCCGGAGGTCGACGTAGGTAGCCTCGGCGGCGCTCGGCGAGTTCATGTCCTCGGGCCAGTTCATGACCATCCAGGCGAGGTCGAGCTTGGGATCGCCGACCGTGCCCATCTCCCAGTCCACGAGGGCGGCGAGTTTCGCGGGCGCCCCGTGCTGGAACATCACGTTCGCGAACTGGTAGTCGCCGTGCATCAGACCCGGGATGTAGTCGAGCGGGCGATGGTTCTGCAGCCACTTGGTAGCGACGTCGAGACCTTCGATCTCACGTCCCTTGATCCGTTCGAAGAACGCGGTCCAGCGGTCGACCTGACGGTCGTGGAAACCCTCGGGGCGGCCGAGGTCCTGCAGGCCCTGAGCCTTCCAGTCGACCTTCGAGAGCAACGCGATGCCCTCGGCGAGCTGATAGGCCAGGCCCGCGCGCGCGTCGAGATCGGTGTCGAAGGGTGCCGGCCACGCCTCTCGGTGATCCATCGGCGACCATCCGTCGACGTATCCCATGAGGTAGAACGACCGGCCCAGGACGGACTTGTCCTCGCACGCCGCGACGGCTTCGGTGTGCGGGACATCGGTGCCGTCGAGGCCCTGGATGATGCGCCACTCCCGCATGATTCCCTTGTCGCGGTCGGCGGGTGCCGCAGCCGGCGGGATGCGGATCACGCTGGTGAAGTCATCTCGGGTGAGCTTGTAGATTTCGTTCTGGGTACCGCCGGACAGGTACTCGGCTTCGAGCGGCGCACCCTTGCCGGGCAGGCCCTGCTCGTCCATCCATTCGGCGAGTCGCGAGGTATCGATCACTGGTTTCCCACTTCGAGTTCGAGGTAGTCGGCGAGTTTCGCCCGGGCTGCTTCCTGCTTCTTCGGAATCCACTCCGACGGCCACATGTCGTCGGTGGGCTCGTAATCGCGGAGGACCTGCTTGGCGACCGTGGTCTTGTGCACCTCGGTCGGTCCGTCGGCGAGTCCCATCACGGCGGCGCCGTGGATCATCCTGAAGAACGGCATCTCGTTGGTGACACCGAGAGCACCGTGCACCTGCATTGCGCGCCAGGCGATGTCGTGCAGCACGGTCGGCATCACGATCTTCGCGGTGGCGATGTCCTTGCGGACCTTCTTGTAGTCGTTGTACTTGTCGATCTTCCATGCCGTGTTCAACACGAACAGCCGGAACTGGGCGAGCTGCGCGTACGAGTCGGCGATGTAGCCCTGCACGGTCTGCTTGTCCGCAAGGCGGCTACCGGCGGTCTCCCGGCTCAGGACGCGCTCGCACATCATGTCGACGGCCTTCTGTGCGAGGCCGATCGTCCGCATCGCGTGATGGATCCTGCCACCGCCGAGGCGTGTCTGGGCCGCCGCGAAGGCCTGACCCTCCGCGCCCAGGAGCGCCTCGTGGGGCACGCGCACATCGTTGTAATGGATGAGTGCGTGGGTGCCGTCGTTCATCGGTTCGCCGTACAGTCCGACGTTGCGAACGATCTCGACCCCGGGTGTGTCGGTGGGGACGAGGAACATGGATGTTCCCTTGTGCACCGGGACGTCGGGGTCCGTCACGACCATCACGATGAGGAACGCCGCAGTCCGCGCGTTGGAGGAGAAGTACTTCCACCCGTTGATGACCCAGTCGTGGGCCGCCCGGGCCGCCGCGCGCCGGCGGCTCCGCCGGGGGGCG
>NZ_JAXION010000198.1:0-3687 GCF_049311045.1 Rhodococcus sp. 7Tela_A2
GTTCGGGGCCCCACTCGTGTGCAGGGACGCTAACGCTTCCCTCCCCCACCGGCGGCGTGCAGCCCCCAGCCCGCCAGCAGTGCGGCTTCCATCGCGGCGTCGAGCAGGTAGGTCTTGGGGATCCTGCCTGCCGGCACGTAGATCAGGTCCACGGCCAGGAGGGTCGCGGCTGTGGCCACGCCGACCCGTCGAGCATGGCGGTGCCCTTCGGGACTGTCCTCGGCCCGCAATTGCGCGATCCCGTTGCCCACTAGGAGCCCGGCGACGGTGTATTGCAGCCACCGATCCACCTTCGCCCCGAAAACGGCTTCGAAACTCTGCCTGTGTACAAGGGGCCACAGCCCTCCGGCGACATTCAGCGAGCCGTGAAGCCGGGCGAGGCGGTGGCCGAGTGTGTCGCTACCCGGTGCGATCGTTGTCATCGTGGTGCCTTCCCCCCGCGGAGCCGCTCCCCGGCGGCCCTGTACGTCACTCGGGATCGGTCTCCTCGGGATCGTCTTCCCCTTCGGCCTGGTCCGGCTGCAGGGGTGCGCCGGACCGGAGATTCTCTGGATCGGCGTCCGGATCCTGGCTGGGGTCGTAACGGTCTGCGGGTCCTTCGGTGCTGTTCATGGATATCGGGTTTCCGATGCCCGGCCCGCCAAACCCAGGCCCGCCGAACCCGGGCGCCGGTCCGACCCGTTCGCTGTGTGTCAGCGCCGCCGGGCGAGTCCCTTGGAGACCGTCCGCTTCGACACCGTCCGTATCGCGACGCCGAGTCCCGCACCGAGAGCCAGGAGCCACGGCGCGCCGACGAGGATCGGATCGAGCCACTGGTGGGACTTGTCGACTCGCGTGCTCTTCGCACGCTCCGCCGGTCCGTTATGGGTGAACTCCGCCCGGACTCCCGTTTCCGTCACCAGGTTGTCCGGTCGCCCGGAAACGAAGGAACGCAGATGCGACTCGACCGCGTCGACACGATCGGCACCGAGCAGCAGGAGCCAGTGCGCGGCACGGCCTTCACTGAAACGGCGGTAGGCGTACTTGCGGATCATTCCGGACAGGCCCTTGGGCGGGCACGCCGTGCCGAAGACCGGGGTGACGAAGGCATGCTCGACGGATCGTTCCCGTGGCCACCTCTCCTCCTGTCGCTCGGGGAAGGTCCATCGCGCACCCGATGCCTCGGGGTCGAAGCGCTCTTTCGGTACCGACGGACGGTCCGCGGGATCGATGTCCACACCCCATCCGGGAATACGTGCGCGCAACGCATCGGTGTCCGGCGGCTGTGGCGCGCTCGGGACGTAGGCGGTCGGAAGTTCGTGTTCTGCCATCACGCAGCCCTCTCATCCGGCATCCGGCACGATGACCGGCTTGATGCACTCGTCGAGTTTCGCGGAGAAGATGTGGAATCCCTCGGCGATGTGTTCCAGCGGAATCCTGTGCGTGACAAGCTCGTTGGGCTTGATGTAACCGTTGCGAATATGTTCGAACAAACGCGGCCACTGGCGTTTGACCGGGCACTGATTCATCCGCAGCGTCAAACCCTTGTTCATCGCGTCGCCGAATTTGACGGCACTGAACATCGGCCCGTACGCCCCCATGACCGAGACCGTTCCGCCCTTGCGGACCGAGTCGATCGCCCAGTTCAATGCGATAGGTGATCCACCCTGCAACTTGAACTTCGCCGACGTCACGTGCTGGAGGAAGTTGCCGTCGGCTTCCGCGCCTACCGCATCGATGACCACATCGGCCCCGAGATAGTCGGTGGCCTTCTTCATCTGCACGACGATGTCGTCGTATTCCGCGAAGTTGTAGGTCTCGGCGTGAGCGAAGGTGCGTGCTTTCTCGAGTCGATACTCGAGGTGGTCGATCACGATGACTCGGCCGGCGCCCATGAACCACGAACTCTTCGCGGCGTACAGCCCTACCGGGCCGGCCCCGAAGACCACGACGGTGTCGCCCTCGGTGATGTCACCCAACTGGGCACCGAAATAGCCTGTCGCCAGCGCGTCGGTGCACATCAGCGCGTCTTCGTCGTCCATCCATTCCGGGATCGGTTCGGGCCCGACGTCGGCGAACGGCACTCGCACGAATTCCGCCTGGCCTCCGTCGTATCCGCCGCAGGTGTGCGAGTAGCCGTAGATGCCGCCCACTGCCGTGGCATTCGGATTGACGTTGTGGCAGTTGGAATACAGCCCGCGTGCACAGAAGTAGCAGGATCCGCAGTACACGTTGAACGGCACCATCACCCGGTCTCCGGGCGTCAGATTGCGGACCGACGGCCCGACCTCGTGCACCACGCCGATGAACTCGTGACCGAAGGTCATCCCGACACGCGTGTCGGGCATCATGCCGTGGTACAGGTGCAGGTCCGAACCGCAGATAGCCGCTCTCTGCACGCGCACGATCGCATCGTTCGGGTGCTCGATACGCGGGATGTCCTTCTCTTCCACCCGGACCTTGTAGGGCCCTCGGTACACCATCGCTTTCAAGTCGCCTCCCGGGTCTCCTCGTGGTTCGTGGCACGCGGGTACCCCCTCGGATACGTCCGATGCACGACCGGGCCGATCAGTTCCGGGGAGATCTCACGATCTCGGAGGTTTGGTCGCGTTTCGCGGTGGTACCTCCCCACCGCAGGACTCAGAAGTCCCGACACGAAAGGGAGAGAATTGTTCCGTCACACAGATCACCTCCAGTTCGACGTCAAACCCGAGAAGCCGGACCCCGTCTACGCCCGCAAACTCCAAGAACTCATCGGCGGCGCATACGGCGAAATGACCGTCACCATGCAGTACCTGTTCCAGGGATGGAACTGCCGGATGCCCGGCAAGTACAAGGACATGATCATGGACGTCGCCACCGAAGAAATCGGCCACGTCGAAATGATCGCCACCATGGTCGCCCGGCTCCTCGAAGGCGCACCGGCCACCGAATCGACCAAGAACGCCGCCGCCGACCCCGTCGTCGCCGCCGTACTCGGCGGAATGGACCCGCAACAGGCCATCGTCTCCGGCGGCGGACCGACACTCGCCGACAGCAACGGTGTGCCCTGGAACGGACGGTTCATCGTCGCGAGCGGCAACCTGCTCGCCGACTTCCGGGCCAACGTCGCTGCCGAAGCCCAAGGCCGGGTACAAACCGCGCGTTTGTATCACATGACCGACGATCCGGGTGTCAAGGACATGCTCAAGTTCAACCTGGCGCGCGATACGTACCACCAGAATCTGTGGCTCGCGGCGATCGAGGAACTGCAGGCCGACGGGATCGAGCCGTCCCCGATCGCACCGAACGCGTTGTTCGACGAGGAGCATTCCGAACATGCCACGAGCCTGTGGCATCTGTCGGACGGTGTCGCCTCGGATCAGGGCCGGTGGGCGCACGGTACCGGTCCCGACGGGTCGACGCCGATGTCGTTCCTGGCCGATCCGGTTCCGCTCGGTGATGTGGCCAGTGCGCCGCCGCCGGATCCGAAGCTGTATGCGACCTATGACGGGTCGCAGGGTGAGCCGCGTTCGGCTGCGCTGGGCACGGAGAAGGGGCTGATGGGCAAGATGAAGGACGCAGTCAACACCGAACCCTGAGTAGGCGAGGGAGACGGTCGCCGGTGCCCGGCGGCCACGGACACCACGGAGTGGTTCGGGTCCGCAGTGGAAACGCACAGCGGCGCTCGGGCGCAGGAACCAGGGAGGGGCCGACATATGTCGGCCC
>NZ_JAXION010000199.1:0-3540 GCF_049311045.1 Rhodococcus sp. 7Tela_A2
GGGATAGCTGCCGGGCGGGGGATAGTCGCCTCCCGACGGAGGTGGAGGATATCCGCCCGGGGGCGGGTAGTTCCCACCCTGCGGCGGATAGGGATCGCCACCCGGATTCTGGGGGTCTTTGCTCGGGTCGTAGCCGCCGGTAGTCATCGGTGCCCTCTCCGCAGGAGTGGATGAACGCCTGCTCCACCGCAGAGTACGTGTCCTTCAGCCGAAAAGCACCACTTCGGTCCTCCGTTCACCCCGCCTCACACGCCACGATCGGGATGGAAAACCCACGGCTCGCGGGGCATTCGCGCGGGGTCCCAGCGGTCCAGCAGCAACGGCAGTGTCACGGGTTCACCTGGGTCCGCCAGACGCAGCGACACGGCGATCGTGCCCAGCACGTCTGCCGCGGACCGGCCCGCTGCTTCCTGGTCGGAGAGCGTCACCGCACCGTCCCGCTTCGCGAGCCGCTTGCCTTCCTCGTTCAGTGCGAGCGGCACGTGCGCGTACTGCGCCACCGGGAGGCCGAGCAGGGTGGCCAGATACGCCTGCCGCGGAGCCGAGGTGAGCAGATCGTCTCCGCGTACCACCTGGTCCACGCCTTGGGCGGCGTCGTCGACGACGACGGCGAGGTTGTAGGCGGGAGTCCCGTCGTTGCGGCGCAGTACGAAGTCGTCGACGATCCCGGTGAAGTCGCCGTGCAGGACGTCGTGGACGGTGAACCACTGCTCGGTGGAACGGAGTCGGATCGCCGGTGGGCGATCGGCGGTACGTTTTGCGTTCCGCTGGTCCTCGGTGAGGTCACGGCAGGTGCCGGGGTATGCGCCGGCCGGGGCGTGCGGAGCCGATGTGGCCTGCTGGATCTCCCGTCGCGTGCAGTAACACTCGTAGGTGAGACCGGCACGGGTGAGGCGGTCGATTGCGTCCTCGTACAGACGGATTCGACGGGACTGGTGCACAACCTGACCGTCCCAGTCGAGACCCAGTGCCGCGAGATCCGCGAGTTGCCGTTGTTCGGCGCCGGGGCGGACCCGGTCGAGATCCTCCACGCGCAGCAGGAACCGCCGATCCGTCGAGCGTGCGAACAACCATGCCAGCACGGCGGTCCGGAGATTGCCGAGATGCAGGTCGCCCGACGGGCTGGGCGCGAACCGGCCCGCCCCTGCGGTGGCGGGCTCCGGTCGTTCTGTGGGATGTGACATCGGTGTACTCCGCCGAGCCGGGCTCAGTGCGCGTCCGCGCCGTGCAGGGCGAGCTGGATCTGCGTGTGCAGGGCGTGCGTCAGGTATTCGCGCGGGTAGAGATCCGGGCTCGATGCGGCATCGAGCGCGAGACCGTGCACCGCGGCGAGGAGGAGCGTTGCGCGCGTCTCCGGGTCTGGGGCGCCCAGCCTGATCAATACGGTTGCGATGCCGGTGCGAACGGTGAACAGCGTCGAACTGCGGATCCCGCTCAGCGACGGGGACGTGACTGCGCGGACGGCGAACGCAGCCATCACGTGGACCTCGCTGCCGCGTTGCTCGTCGAGCGGCAGCAACTGGCTGAGCGCGGCGAACAGCGTCCGCGCCGGGTCGATGTCGGGATCGACGTTCGCGAGGCGGGTGAGTACCCGGTCGGATAGGGCGCGGAACGAATAGGCGAGCATCTCGTCTTTCGTCGGAAAGTGATGCTGCACCGCGCCGATCGATACGCCGGCCTCGTTGGCGACTTCGCGCACGCTGGCCGCTTCGAGTCCACTGCGTGCGGCAACTTCGAGCAGTGCCGCAGCGAGCCTGGTGGGGCTGGTGGTGGCGTAGGGGCGGGCGCGCATGGATGCACCGTAGCGGAGCGGGCGACCGTACGAACGTACGGGGATAACGCTCCGCGCCGATCCGGATCTCGCTGTCACGCCGTCTTCTTCACTTCCGGCGAGCGAAGGAACCGCACCGCCACGGCGAGCGCGGCGGCGACCGCGGTCGCGATCCAGAGGGCGTGCAGGCCGAACAGATGATGCGCGAGGGCTCCGAGCAACCCTCCCGCCACCAAGCCTCCCCATCGGCCGAGGTAGGGCAGCCAGCCCCAGCGTGGGCCGCCGAAGAATGCGGACGCTATCTCGTGCCCGATCTTCACGAGCGCACCGGTCATGTAGGTGAGGGCAACGGTTGCCTCGCCTTTGCGCCGGAACACGGAATTCTCGACGCCCATCGCCAGCGTCATCGCCGTCACTGCCACCGGTATCCACCCGGGTATCGCGCTCAGCGAACCGATGGCGAGCAGCACCGCGACGGTGACGAGCACCGCAGTTTTCCGCGTTCTGCGGTCGCGGTCGGTGAGTTCCGCGATGACGCCACCCAGAATCACCCCGATCACGAAGAGGACAACGATGCCCCCGATCAGAGCAGCCGTGCGCCATGAGGCGTCGGCCGTTTCGACGGCGAACCGTGTGGAGTTGCCGCTCATGAAGGAGACGAACACACCACCGAGGGTGATGAACCCGAGAGCATCGACGAACCCCGCAAGTGCCGACAGGGCCACCGTGAGTGCCTGCAGCTCTCTGTTGTTTTCGGGCACGGGGCAATAGTAGGACCGAACCCGTCGCCGGGACCCCGTTGTAACGGCACAGCGTCCGGTCGGCGATGAGCAGGGGGCACCCGGCCTCACCTTTCTCAGGAGCTTCTGCATGGCATCACCCCGCACGTCGTCCGGCTTTCGCGCGCTTGTCGCGGCGACGGTCGCAGGGTTCGTTCTGGTGGGCTGCGGTGGGGTGGAGGAGGACACCGCGTCGGCCGTCCCCGCCGTCGCGGCCACAGACCGGTCGACGACGGAACGGGTCGCGCCGGCCCCGACCACCCCTCCAGCGCCGACCGCGCCGAGCACCGCGCCGCCGGCCGTGTCCGAGGACACCTCGTCGATGTCGGCGGCCCTGTCCCGGTTGACAGAGATACCGATCAAGGGACGCGCCCCGAAGACGGGCTACGACCGCGACCTGTTCGGTCAGGCGTGGAGTGACGACGTGTCGGTCGAGTTCGGGCACAACGGCTGCGACACCCGCAACGACATCCTGCGCCGTGACCTGGTCGACATCGCCTACAAGCCCGGCACCCGCGACTGCGTCGTCGCGTCCGGCACGCTGCACGATGTCTACACCGGCACCACGATCGCGTTCACTCGTGGTCAGGACACGTCCACCGCAGTGCAGATCGACCACGTCGTTGCGCTATCGGATGCCTGGCAGAAGGGTGCGCAGCAACTGGATCCCGAGACGCGCGCGAACTTCGCGAACGATCCACGGAATCTTCAGGCGGTCGACGGTCCCACCAACTCGCGCAAGGGCGACGGCGACGCCGCGACCTGGCTGCCGCCGCATCGCCCGTACCGCTGTACGTATGTCGCACGTCAGGTCCAGGTCAAGGCCGAGTACGGGTTGTGGGTGACTCAGGCCGAGCACGATGCGATGGTCAGAATCCTCACCGAATGTGGCGGCACGGCAACAGGAGTCGCAGCCGGTTCCGCCGGGACCGACACCGCGACGCCGGTGCCGACGACGGTCGCTCCCCAGCCCCAGCCCCAGCCCCAGCC
>NZ_JAXION010000200.1:0-3475 GCF_049311045.1 Rhodococcus sp. 7Tela_A2
GCGCGGCGCGCCCCCCGGCTCCCGGCCCCCCGGCGGGGGCCCGGGGCCCCCCCCCCGGCGCCCCGCCCGAGACCGACTCAGTTGAACGAATCACCGCACGCGCACGAACCCGTGGCGTTCGGGTTGTCGATCGTGAAGCCCTGCTTCTCGATGGTGTCGACGAAATCGATCGCCGCACCTTCGACGTACGGAGCGCTCATACGGTCCACAGCGAGCTTGACGCCGGCGAAGTCCTTGATCAGGTCGCCGTCGAGACTGCGATCGTCGAAGAACAACTGGTATCGAAGACCGGCGCAGCCGCCGGGCTGCACGGCGATACGCAGTGCGAGGTCGTCACGGCCCTCCTGATCGAGAAGTGCCTTCGCCTTGGAGGCGGCGGCCTCGGTCAGGACGACGCCGTGAGTGTCGGTTTCTTGCTGCACAGTCATGGGCGCTCCCTGTATTTCGTGTCGGACCTGTGGTTCGTGTCGGACCCGGATGCCTCAACGGTACCGCGCCCGGATGTATTCCCCGTGAACGAGTCGCGCAACACAGTGGTATTGCAGCCTGGTTTACCCGTTCTCGCGAATATCCCATAGCCTGGAAGGGTGAAGTTGCTACGCCGCGGCGGTTCCGACGAGTCCGCCGACCACGAGGTTCCCGTGCCCGAGGCCCTGCCCGACGGGGAGGCTGTCGCCGCCGCCCCGAAGGTCACCACCGGCAAGGGCCGCCCGACGCCCAAGCGCCGAGACGCCGAAAGCCGCCGTCGCGGCCCGGTCGCCCCGGCCCCGATGACGGCGAAGGAAGCGCGCGAGCGGCGCAAAGCCGCACGCAAGTCGCAGTCGAAAGACCAGCGCAAAGCCGCTGCAGCCGAGCGTCGCGCGGCCGCATCCGAGCGCCGTAACCGGATGCTCGCCGGCGAAGAGAAGTTCCTGCTTCCCCGCGACCGGGGCCCGGAGCGCGCGTACGTGCGCGATCTCGTCGACAGCCGCCGCAACCTCGTCGGCCTCTTCATGCCGCTCGCGCTGGTGCTCATCATGTCGATGTTCCTCGGCCCCGTCGTGCAGCAGTACGTCACGCTGGCGATGTTCCTCCTGATGCTGCTGATGGTGATCGAGGGGATCTACCTCGGCCGTCTCGTGAACAGGAAGGTCCGCGAGCGTTATCCCGACTCCGCCCAGGGCGGATTCGGGCTGGGCTGGTACGCGTTCGTCCGCGCGTCGCAGATCCGCAAGCTCCGCGCGCCGCTCCCCCGGGTCAAGCCCGGCGACGCCGTCTAGGAATCTTCGCCCGCGCGGCACACACCGCGGTTTCCGGCCGCGGCCCGCGCGCCCGCGGACAATTCGGGCTGCGGCCGATTCGTCTCTCCGGGCCGGAAGGCGTTGGTCCGCCACCAGGCCCGCGCCACCCACCGGGGCCGCGCAGCCGGGAGGAACCGGCCGATCTCCGGCGCGGCCGCGAGTGCCAGGAGAAAGCCCATGATCACTATGATGTCCGCCATAGTGCCAGCCTGCGGGTGATGATCTCCGAGCGAAAGTGGCAGAAAAGACATCCATCGTCGGATTTGTGCCACAGGGCGAATTGATAGCGTCAGTCGGTGATTCCCCACGCGAGAGGTGACATGTGACCAGCACCCCCGGCTCACCCGCCGGTATCGAGTTCCCCCAGCTGACCGCACCGGACAGGGAGGTGCGACTCGTCGCCGAGGAACGACAGCGGGACCTGACCAAGCCTGCCGGCTCACTGGGCCGTCTCGAGGTCCTCGGTTGCTGGGTCGCCGCATGCCAGGGCGAAGTTCCCCCGCACCCGTTCCGGCGGCCCCGCGTCGTGGTCTTCGCCGGTGACCACGGAGTCGCACGCAACGGTGTCTCCGCATACCCGCCGGAGGTGACGGCCCAGATGGTCGCCAACCTCGTAGCAGGCGGAGCAGCAGTGAACGTCCTTGCCGGCGTTGCCGGAGCAGGCGTCCGCGTCGTCGATATGGCGGTGGACGGCGACACCCCCGCCGAGGTGTCCACCTTCAAGATCCGGCGCTCGAGCGGGAGCATCGACCGCGAAGACGCGCTGACCCACGACGAGACGGTACGGGCGGTCGAGGCCGGTCGCTCACTCGCCGACCGAGAGGTCGACGAAGGGGCGGATCTCCTGATCGCCGGTGACATGGGGATCGGTAACACCACCCCCGCCACCGTCCTCATCGCGACGCTGACGAGCACCGAACCTGTCGCCGCCGTCGGCCGCGGCACCGGAGTCGACGACGCCGGCTGGATGCGCAAGGTCACCGCCATCCGCGACGCGATGCGGCGTGCACGTCCGCACACCCGCGATCCCATCGCCCTGCTGCGCACAGCGGGCGGTGCCGATTTCGCCGCCATGGCGGGATATCTGTCGCAGGCTGCGGTACGCCGCACGCCCGTGATCCTCGACGGCGTCGTGGTCACCGCTGCGGCGATGGTGGCCGAAGAACTGACCCCGGGCGCAGCACGATGGTGGGTCGCCGGGCATCGGTCCGCCGAACCGGCCCACACGATCGCGCTGCGCCACCTGCGACTCGAACCGATTCTGGATCTCGACATGCGGCTGGGCGAAGGATCGGGCGCGGTGGCCGCACTCCCCGTCGTGCAGGGTGCGGTGGAGATCCTGGCGAGCATGGCGACGTTCTCGGAGGCCGGAGTCAGTACCCGCGACGAGGCTCCCACCAAGACCGCCGGGTGATGCTGCGCCGGTGGATCGACGGCGTGTCGCTGTCGCTCTCGTGGCTGACCGTCCTTCCCGCGCGGGGCCCGCACGACATCGACAGAACGGTCGCGGGCCGGGCGATCACCGCCGCTCCCGTCGCCGGCCTGGTACTGGGTGCAGCAGCGGCCGCGGTGTCCTGGGTAGCGAGCACCGCCGGTGCGCCGGTCTTCGCCACGGGACTGCTCTGTGTCGGTGTGCTCGCCGTCGGGACCCGTGGGATGCACGTCGACGGGCTGAGCGACACGGCCGACGGTCTCGGTTGTTACGGACCGCCCGAACGTGCCCGGGAAGTGATGCACAGCGGCGGAGCGGGGCCGTTCGGTGTCGTCGCGTCGATCGTCGTACTCGGCATTCAGGCGGCGTCGTTCGGCGCGCTCGCGGACGCCGGTGGATGGGCGGCGATCCTCGTTGCGGTAGCCGTGGGCCGGGTCGCCGTGGTGCTCGCGTGCCGCCGAGGAGTGCCCGCGGCGCCGGGAAGCGGCTTCGGCACCCTGGTGGCCGGAACGCAGGGTCCGCTTCCGATCGCGCTGTGGCTGGTCGCGGCGACAGCCGCTGCCGTCCTGACCACGCCCGCAACGCCGTGGCTCGGCCCGCTTGCCGTACTCGTGGCGCTGGTGTTGTCGGCTCTGTTCGTGCGGCACTGCGCCCGCCGGTTCGGCGGACTCAACGGCGACGTGCTCGGCGCGGCGCTGGAAGGCACGGTCGCGGGGGGCGCCCCCGGGGGGGCGCCCCCCCCACGACCCACCCCCCCCCCCCC
>NZ_JAXION010000201.1:0-3310 GCF_049311045.1 Rhodococcus sp. 7Tela_A2
CCCGCGCCCCCCCCCCCCGGCCGTCCGAGTGCGTTTCGCGGGCCGGCTCGTCGACGGGTTTCTGCTCTCCCGCACCGCGACGAGCGAACACCCGGGCAAACTCGGGGCGCTCGACCGCGTCGTGTCGGCCGAACCTGTTCTCACGCCCGAGATCGCTGCGCTCGCCGACGAAGTGGCGACCCGCTATGCCGGCACCCGCGCCGACGTACTCCGGCTCGCCGTACCACCGCGTCACGCCCGGGTGGAAGCGGAAGAACCGCGACCGGTCGATCCGCCGGCGGTCCCGGCGTTCGATCGTGGTCCCTGGGCGCGTTACCGGCACGGTGAGAACTTCCTCGAAGCTCTCTCGTCGGGTCGCGCACCTCGGGCGGCGTGGCAGGCACTTCCCGGGGAAGACTGGCCGACCCGCCTCGCGGAACTCGCGGCGCTCACGGCGGCGGCCGGTCGTGCGGCGGTGCTGGTGGTTCCGGACCAGCGCGACCTCGACCGTGTGCTCGCCGCCTGCGTGCACGTCGCCGGCGCAGAACACGTGGTAGGCCTGACCGCGGGTCTCGGTCCGGCCGAACGGTATCGCCGATGGCTGGCGGCTCTGCGCGGCTCGGCCCGGATCGTGGTGGGCACCCGCGCCGCGGTGTTCGCACCCACACCAGACCTCGGGCTCCTCGTCGTCTGGGACGACGGTGACGACCTGCATTCCGAGCCCCGTTCGCCGTACCCGCACACCCGGGAAGTCGCCGCGCTGCGGGCGCACGCCGTGGGCGCGGCCGTCGTCATTGCCGGGCACGCGCGGACCGCCGAGACGCAGGCGCTCGTCGACTCGGGCTGGGCACACGACCTGCTCGCCCCGCGCGAGGTGCTCCGGGCGTGGGCGCCGAAGATCACCGCGCTCGCCGACAGCGATCAGGCGATCGAGCGTGACCCCGCTGCGCGCGCCGCCAGATTGCCGGCGATCGCGTTCGCGGCGGCGCGGGCAGCACTCGGATCGGGACATCCGGTGCTCGTGCAGGTCCCGCGCCGCGGGTACGTGCCGGCCCTCGCCTGCGGTAAGTGCCGCGCCCCGGCGCGGTGCCGACGGTGCAACGGCCCGTTGGCGCTGCCGGCGGCGGCGGGGCCGGACGGTGCCGCGATACCGGCGTGCAAGTGGTGCGGGGTCGCCGACGCCACCCACCGGTGTCATGCCTGTGGTGCGCGTTCGCTGCGGGCCGTCGTCGTCGGTGCCGGCCGCACCGCCGAAGAACTCGGGCGCGCGTTTCCCGGGGTACCGGTGATCACGTCGGGCGGCGGCGAGGTCAAAGCCACCGCGCCGGGAGGTGCCGCACTGGTGGTGTCGACGGTCGGCGCGGAACCCGTCGCCGACGGGGGATACGGTGCCGCGCTGTTGCTGGACGGGTGGGCGCTGCTCGGGCGTGCCGACCTCCGAGCCGCCGAGGAGGCGATGCGGCGGTGGCTGGCGGCGTCGGCGCTGGTGCGGCCGTTCGCGGACGGTGGGCAGGTGGTGGTGGTCGCCGACTCCGGGATTCCGACCGTGCAGGCACTGGTGCGGTGGGATCCGGTAGGTCACGCCAGGCAGGAGGTCGCCGAACGCACCGAAGTCGGCTTCCCTCCCGCCGTGCACATGGCTGCGCTCGACGGTGGCTCCGCCGCAGTCGCGGAGCTTCTCGAGGCGACCCGTCTGCCCGACGGAGCCGAAGTGCTCGGACCCGTTCCGCTGCCTCCGGGACAGCGACTGCCGTTCGGCTCGGACGGCCCGGAACCCGAGGAGGTGCACCGCATGATCGTGCGGGTCGCCCGGCATCGGGGCCGGGACCTGGGCGCCGCGCTGCGGGAAGCGCAGGCGACCCGGACCGCGCGCCGTGCGGACGGCCCTCTACGTGTTCAAGTGGACCCGCCGCGTATCGGTTGATCCCGCCACGGTCAGGTGAGCGAGCGAACCTCGGCCACAGCGTATTCCGCGACCGATGCGGACACGACGGATGCGGCTGCGTCGCTGTCGGGTCCGGATCCGCGGAAGCGCTCGACGGCGGAGGGGGAGTCCCACCGCTCGAACACCACGACGCGGGACGGATCGATCAGGTCTGCGGTGACAGAGAATTCGAGGCACCCGGGGGCGAGGCGCGCCTGTTCCACGACATCGGCGCATCCCGCGAGGTAGCTCCCGCGTGCGCTCGGGTCGACGACGATGTGTCCAGCGACGATGATCATGTTTCTCCTCGTGGTCGGGCCTCTCACACGGTGTGACCGGCGCAACAGCGAGAACTCATCGGTGTCACCGCACACGAACGGCGCCGGGCAACTACGATCGCTTGCCATGCGCCCTCTTGCTCAGGCCCTCACCGTCGCCGCCCTGACCGCACTCGCTGCTTCCGGCAGCGGGATCGCCGCCGCGGCACCGGCACCCGTTCTCGACGACAACGGGGCGATCGTGGCGCCGAGCAGCACGCAGATCTCGTTTGCGCATTCGCCGACCGGGTTCCGCGCGGGCACCGCCAACGAACACGAATCCCGTGCCGGGGTCTCGATCGTCAAGCTGTATCTGGCCGAGTACGTCTTCCGGTACGGCGACGCCGCCGATCATGCCGACGCCACGGAGATGATCCGCGCGTCGAACGACGCGATCGCCAACCGGCTTCATGCGAAGTACCCCCAGGCGATCTCGACGACGGTAGAAGAGTTCGGGCTCACCGATACCTACGTGCCCGGTTACTGGGGCAACGGAACCACGTCGACTCACGACATGGTCACCTATCTCGAAACGAAGAAGCGCACCGATCCGAATTCGCCGGTACTCGCCGCCATGGCATCGGCATACGGGACGGCCGCCGACGGGTACGCGCAGAACTACGGCACCGCGCTGCTGGCGGGTGTCATCGGAACGAAGTGGGGATGGAGCGACGATCGTTCGTTCAATGCCTCGGCATCGTTCGGGCCGGACTTCTCCGTGGGCGCCTCGACATACGGGTCGGCCGCGCAGCTTTCGGAGCACGTCCTGGGCGCGTTCACCGACGGCGGGCCTGCCGCACCGGAGTCCGGTTACCGCCTTACCGAGTGCGCGGCGGCACGCTGGCTCGCGGACGACCCGGTCCTCGCCGTGCCCGCCCAGCAACTGCTCGACGGGCTTCCTCCCGCTGTGGCAGAGGCCTTCTGCGAAGGCTGAGGCTCTCGTAGATCGCAGCAGGCCCGTAGTTACAGGAACCCCGTAGTTACAGGAGCCCGGTGGTTACCGGCACCCGGTGGTGCCGACAGCCCAATAGTTGCAGCAGCTTTCCGGCCTCTCCCCGCGGCGTATGGGGGGCCGGGGGGGGGGGGGGGT
>NZ_JAXION010000202.1:0-3266 GCF_049311045.1 Rhodococcus sp. 7Tela_A2
GGGCCCGCCCCCGGGGCCCCGCGGTCTTACCGCGGCCGGGGGGGCGGGGGTACAACGCCCTCCCCCGGCCGCTTCTGCATGTTCGGGTGCGGTGCTGTCCGGACGGGGCCGGTCGGCTTCCGTGCCGTCCCGCTCGAGTTCCATGCACTCCCCGTCGGTGTCGGCTCGCTCGTGCCGGTCGATCGGGCACGCCTCGGGTTGCTGGTCTCCCGGGCGCAACAGATCGGAAATCCGGATCGGGCTGGCCGCGGTGAGCCGCCGCGTGAGGTTGGTGACCGGACCGAGTTCGGGTGACGGCACCTGATCGGCCTGCGCCGACAGCCACTCTTTCCACTGTTCCATCCTGGTCGCACGCGCCGGCCAGAACTCCTGAACGGTCGCGTTGAACTCGGCGCCCAGCACGATCGCGAATCCCAGGAAGAACGTGAACAGCAGGAACGCGATGGGCGCGGCCAGCGCTCCGTAGGTGTACCCGGTCGACGCGATGATCGTCAGGTACCAGCGCAGTCCCACGCTCGCGGCGATGAAGAACGCGCCGGCAACCAGCGCACCTCCGAGCAGCCGGTGCCAGGGGAGCGACTTCGGCAGGGCCACCTTGTAGAGCGTGGTGAGACCGAGGAGCAGCAGCAGTCCGACACCCGGGTAGTAGAACGTGTCGACGATGCTCGATCCGAGCGTGTACCAGGAGTCGGGCAACAACCGGCCGATCATCGTCGGGCCCAGAGCGACGAGCGGCAGGGTGAACACCGCCAGGATGAGAAACATCACGTAGAGCAGCAGTCCGAAGATGCGCTGCCAGATCGGGTTGCGGTGGTTCTGCTGATGGTGGGCTTCCACGATCGAATCGACGAAGGTGGCAATCGCCGACGACCCCGCCCACAGCGACAGCACGAACCCGACGGACATCACGTCGGCGCGCCCGCGGTTGAGGACATCCTCGACCGTGGGCTGGATGATCTGGTCCACCACGCTGTCGCTGAACGCCGTACGGGTGAACGTGACGATCTTGGAGGTGATGATGTCCACCGTGTCGGGTCCGAACCATCCGCCCACGTAACCGAGGCTGCCGAGCAGCCCGAGCAGCAGTGGCGGCAACGACAGTGTCTGCCAGAAGGCCGCGGTTGCCGCCTTGCTGAAGATCGAGTGATTCCAGGACATCGCCAGGGTGTGGCCGATGACCTGCCCAGTCCGGCGTACCGCGTGCCGCAGGCGGCCGCGGGGCTGAGAGGTGGGGGATCGGGGTGTGTCGTTCATCTGCTTCCAGCATTCCCGACGACGTGCCGTCATGCGCGGAGCCGGGCCGGTAGGTGCAGGGAAAGTCTGCCACGATCCCGCCGGAGGTGATCGTCGGCGCGCGGTTCGTGACCGGGATCGGCGCGCGGAGACGTTAGGCTTCATGACGGTCGACGTCCGGTCGAGGCGCACTGCGTCGCGGCACCGGCGGAGGTCGATCAGAGCTATGCGGACAAGGAGCACGAGAAACCGGTGAGCATCGAAACCGTCGGACAAGCTACGACCTCCGCCCCGGCGGGACAGCTGCGCGCCTGGCAGCGTCGCGCCCTGACCAAGTACCTGGCGACCAAGCCTCGTGATTTCCTGGCGGTGGCGACCCCGGGCGCCGGCAAGACCACCTTCGCGCTGCGTGTCGCGTCGGAACTGCTGCGCGACCGCACCGTCGATCAGATCACGGTGGTCGCGCCCACCGAGCACCTCAAGCATCAGTGGGCGGCGGGTGCCGCGCGCGTCGGTATCGCCCTCGACTCGAATTTCTCGAACTCGACGGGCCAGACCTCGAGTGATTTCCAGGGTGTGGTCGTCACGTATGCACAGGTGGCCTCGCACCCCTTCAAACACCGGGTACGCACCGAAGCGCGCCGCACCCTCGTCATCCTCGACGAGATCCACCACGGTGGTGACGCCAAGAGCTGGGGTGAGGGCATCCGTGAGGCATTCGGTGACGCCACCCGGCGTCTCGCGCTGACCGGTACCCCGTTCCGCAGTGACGACAGCGCCATTCCGTTCGTCACGTACGAGCCGAACGGTGACGGACTGATGCAGTCCAAAGCCGACCACTCCTACGGGTACGCCGACGCCCTCGCCGACGGCGTGGTGCGGCCCGTGGTGTTCCTCGCCTATTCGGGCGAGGCGCGGTGGCGTACCAATGCGGGGGAGGAGTTCACCGCACGCCTCGGCGAGCCGCTGAGCGCCGAACAGACGGCGCGAGCGTGGCGTACCGCTCTCGATCCCGAGGGCGACTGGATCCCGGCCGTTCTGCGGGCGGCGAACACCCGCCTCGAACAGTTGCGTGCCGGGGGGATGCCCGACGCCGGTGGGCTCGTCATCGCGACGGATCAGACAGTCGCCCGCGCGTATGCCCGAGCGCTCGAGGTCATCACCGGGGAGGCGCCCGCTGTCGTCCTGTCCGACGATCCCACCGCCTCGAAGCGGATCTCGGAGTTCAGCGCCAGCACCCAGCGCTGGATGGTCGCGGTGCGAATGGTGTCGGAAGGCGTCGACGTGCCCCGTCTCGCAGTGGGGGTGTACGCGACGAGCGCCTCCACCCCGCTGTACTTCGCGCAGGCGATCGGACGGTTCGTGCGTGCACGCCGCAAAGGCGAGACCGCCAGCGTCTTCCTCCCGTCCGTTCCGGTCCTCCTCGACCTCGCCAGCCAGCTCGAGGCTCAGCGCGACCACATTCTCGGCAAACCCCACCGGGTGAAGGAGGGGTTCGACGACGAGTTGCTCGCCGACGCCAATCGCCGCAAGGACGAGCCGGGGGAGGACGAGAAGGCGTTCCAGTCGCTCGGTGCCGACGCCGAACTCGATCAGGTGATCTACGACGGTTCCTCGTTCGGCACCGCCACGTTCTCCGGGAGCGACGAGGAAGCCGACTATCTGGGGTTGCCCGGCCTGCTCGACGCGGACCAGATGCGAGCCCTGCTGCGGCAACGTCAGGAACAGCAACTCGAGAAGCCGAAAGCGGTTCCCGCGCACGAACCTCCCCCTCAGGTCACGGAGCGGGTCGCGACCGCCGATTCGCTGGCGCAGTTGCGTCGTGAGCTCAATTCGCTCGTCGCGGTGGTACACCACCGGACCGGTAAGCCGCACGGGGTGATCCACGGGGATTTGCGCCGGCAGTGCGGAGGTCCGCCGACGGCGATGGCCAATGTCGAGCAGTTGCGAGATCGGATCGCGATCCTGCGGACCTGGTGACAGACGGAGAGCCGGAACAGACGGAAGCGGGCGGGGGGGGGGGCGCGGTCGGG
>NZ_JAXION010000203.1:0-3068 GCF_049311045.1 Rhodococcus sp. 7Tela_A2
CCCCCCCCCCCCCCCCCCCCCCCCCCCCCCCCCCCCCCCCCCCCCCCCCCCCCCCCCCCCCACGCCATAGGGGAAACCTATGGAGAGCCGGGGCACGCGCTTCCCCGGCAATCCGTTTGTCGGATGTCACGATTCCCTATCGGGTAGTCGATGCAGGGTCCACAGGGCTTCGAGGACTCCCACCGTCGGCCGTGGTCGATGGCACACTGCGGCACAGCCCGATCCGATCATGTTCCGAAGGGATTCGAATGAGCGCTGCACGACGGACAGTGGCCTCGGCCCTGGTCGCGGCCACGGTCACATTGGGAGTTTCGACAGGGCAGGCGAGCGCCGACCCTGCCGTCGACACCGTCGTGAACGGGATTCTGTCCGTGACGCCGCTGTGTCAGGGGATGATCGACGAGTTGATCATCGTCTGCACGGAACTGGAGCAACTGACTCCGCGATTTCCGGTGATGCTCGATCTGAATCCGATCGGCACTCACCTCGTTGTTCTCGGCGCGGGACTGACCGAGGACGGGAGGATCCGGCCGGTACTGGAACAGCGTCTCGAGGCTGCTCTCGCGGCGGCACACCGCTACCCGGCGTCGCCGATCGTCGTGACCGGCGGCGTACCGCGCAACGGCGTCACCGAAGCCCAGGCGATGAAGGACTGGCTCGTCGCACGCGGCATTCATCCCGATCGGGTCACCGAGGAAACTGCTTCGACGTCCACCGTGGAGAACGCACGCTTCACCAATGACGTCCTTCTCAGGCGTGGCGCAACGGGTGCCGTCCTGGTCACCAACCGGGACCATCTCGAGCGGGCGATGGTCAACTTCCGGCAGGCCGTCGACGCTCGTATCCCGGTGGCGGGCATCGTCGCTGCGTGATGCGATCAGGTTCTGACGGCTCCGAGAACTGCCACCACCGTGCGCAGCAATTCCTCGTCGGTGGGGAGCGTGTCGGCCGCGAACCGCCAGTCGGTGTTCGTCCACGGGTCGGCGAGGTGACCGTCCTCGGCCGCGGGTAGATGCTGCGACACGTCGCGCAAGAGGGCGTACGCGGGATTGTCCACGACTTTGTCGTCCGCGCCGGTGATCACAATCGAAATGTCCTGGGACGAACCCATTCTTGCCAGATGCACGACATTCACCAGATCGATGCTGCCGAACCCGTGCGGCAGGCCCGCCAGCACGATGACGCGGGGTTCGGGCCGGAGCGTCTCGGCGCCGGACGACAGTGCGAGGCCCGTAAGGTCCGCGGCTTCGGCGAGGCCTTTCAGTTTCGGCGCCACCCCGGCGATGTCGTGAATGGGAGGGCCGGCGAGCATCGGCCGTGCCAGTTCGCTCAACGCGAGCAACGATCCGGACGGATCGATGATGTCGAGGCGGGATCCGGGGCGCGCGGACAACAGACGCAACGCCAACGACGACGCGACCGCGCCGGCAATCGCGGCCTCACCGTCGATCCACAACGGCCTACCGAGGGGAAGCGGTACGCACATCGGTAACCGGAGCGCCCCGCGATCCGGCGCCGACAACTCACCCACGCGCACACCGTCTCCCTGGACCAGCGTGCCGCGCCATGCGCCCGAGTCCCACGAGGCAAGCGACGCGGGCAGCACCGCATCGACCGTGTCGAGTTCGGCGGCGAGCGTCACGCTGTCGTCACGATGCCGGGACTCCGCTGCCGCCACGAGTTCTTCGCAGCGCCGGTGTGCTTGTGCGCGGGCCGTTTCTGCTGCCCGACCGGTACGGGCGAAGGGGTCCGCCACCGCAGCCGACAACTCGTCGTCGAGCCGATGCTGCGCGTATTCGTGCGCAGCGACGTAGGCGGCGGCCGACCGGGAAGCGTCTTCGAAGATCCGCCACACCAGTTCGCAGGACGGGGGAAGTTCGGTTCCTGTCGTCGTCGGCAACGCATCCGCCTGTGCGGGAGCAACATCGGCGGGCTCGTCGACCGCGACGCCGTGCGCGGTGAACATCTCCGCGAGTCCACCGGCATAACCCGCACCGAGCGCGCGAATCTTCCAGGTTCCGTTGCGGCGGTATATCTCCCAACACAGCAGTGCGGATTCTGTGCCCGTCGCGGGCGTGATGTGGAAGGACGCGAGAGGCGTTCCGTCGGCGTCACACAGCGTGGTCGATACCGGCGTCGTCGACGCTGCTCCCACGGCGCACAGCACTCGCGCGCCCGGGCGCAGGGCGTCCGGCTCGAGGACGATGGTCTCGCCCTCGACCCGGACGCCCGCCGTGGCCGGCTGATTGTAGAAGACCACGTCGTCCGAGGTCGCGACCTGCAGCAGGTCGTCCACCACGAATGCGCACAGGTCCAGCGGAACCTGCGCGGACGCGGCGAAACGCAGCGTGCGGACCGTCAGCGGACCGTTCTGCCCCGCCGAGAACTCATACGTCATCCGCGCTACGTAGCCAGGAACCGGCCCAGCTGGGGTGCGGCCTCACCGGGATGCTTGGCCTGGATGCCCTCGCCGATCGCCTGCAGCTTCCAGGAGTTGCCCTCGCGGTACACCTTCGCCATCACCATGCCCGTGAACGGCATACCGCCCTGCATGGTGTACCGGGCGAGTTCGCCGTTGGTGGTGCCGTCGACGAGGCGGCAGAACGCATTCTGAACCTGCTCGAAGGAGTGCCCCTTGTACGACGTGACGACGAACATCACGGTCGTGATGTGCGCCGGGATGCGCGTGAGGTCGACGAGCACGACCTCGTCGTCGCCTGCTCCCTCACCCGTCAGGTTGTCGCCCTGGTGCTGGATCGATCCGTCCTTCGACTGCAACTGGCCGTAGTAGGCCACGTCCACGATGTTGTGGTCGGCGAACAGGACTGCGGACGCGTCGAGGTCGATGTCGGCGGAACGATTGCCGAACAGCCCGCGCTTCTCGATGGGATCCCAGCCGAGGCCCATGCGCAGGTACGTCAGTGCCACGCCGCCGTCCTTGCGGAGCGTGACCTTCTGGCCCTTGACGAGGCTCACGGGACGGTTCTTCGTCAGGCTGACCTCGGCGGGCTCCGCGGGTGCGGCCGCCGGCGGGGGAGCCTGGTTGTACTGCTGCTGCGGTGCGGGCG
>NZ_JAXION010000204.1:0-2747 GCF_049311045.1 Rhodococcus sp. 7Tela_A2
GCGGTGACGAGTCCGCCGGCCTTCGACGGCCGGCGGCTGGCGGGGCGTTCGCTGCGCCGCCCCGATCTCACCATTGCGACCGAGGACCACAACGTTCCGACGATCGACATCGACAAGCCGATCGCCGATCCCATCTCGCGCACGCAGGTCGAGACGCTGCGTCGCAACTGCGAGGAGTTCGGCGTCCGGCTGCATCCGATGGGAGACCTCGACCAGGGCATCGTCCACGTGGTCGGGCCCCAGCTCGGACTCACCCAGCCCGGCATGACGGTGGTGTGCGGCGACAGCCACACCTCCACCCACGGGGCATTCGGTGCGCTCGCAATGGGTATCGGCACCAGCGAGGTCGAGCACGTCATGGCGACGCAGTCGCTGTCGCTGCGGCCTTTCAAGACCATGGCGATCACCGTCGACGGCGAACTCCAGCCCGGCGTCACCTCCAAAGACCTCATTCTCGCGATCATCGCCGAGATCGGTACCGGCGGTGGGCAGGGTTACGTCCTGGAATACCGCGGCGAGGCGATCCGCAAGCTGTCCATGGAATCGCGGATGACGATCTGCAACATGTCGATCGAGGCAGGCGCGCGCGCCGGCATGATCGCTCCCGACGCCACCACCTACGAGTTCATCAAGGGTCGTCCGCACGCGCCGAAGGGCGCGGATTGGGACGCGGCCGTGGAAGCGTGGGAACAGCTGAAGACCGACGACGACGCGGTTTTCGACGCAGAGGTCCGCATCGACGGCAGTGCGCTCACCCCGTTCGTGACGTGGGGAACCAACCCGGGCCAGGGTGCACCGCTCGGCTCCACGGTGCCGGTGCCCGAGGAGATCGCGGAGGAGACCGCACGGTCTGCTGCCGAGAAGGCCCTTCGGTACATGGACCTCGAACCCGGTATGCCGCTGCGCGACATCAAGATCGACACCGTGTTCGTCGGTTCCTGCACCAACGGACGGATCGAGGATCTGCGCGCCGTCGCCGAAGTGCTCGACGGACGAAAAGTCGCCGACGGTGTGCGAATGCTGGTCGTGCCCGGTTCGATGCGTGTTCGTGTCCAGGCGGAGGAAGAAGGTCTCGGTGAGATCTTCACGGCCGCAGGGGCGGAATGGCGTCAGGCCGGCTGCTCGATGTGCCTGGGCATGAACCCGGATCAGCTTGCGCCGGGTGAGCGGTCGGCATCCACGTCGAACCGTAACTTCGAGGGGCGTCAGGGCAAGGGCAGTCGCACGCACCTCGTCTCCCCGGCAGTCGCGGCCGCAACAGCGGTGCGCGGCACCCTCTCCGCGCCGGCGGATCTGGACTAGAGCACAGGACCGAGGAGATATTTCGATGGAAGCCTTCACTACTCACAAGGGCATCGGCGTTCCCCTGCGCCGGTCCAACGTCGACACCGACCAGATCATCCCGGCGGTGTATCTGAAACGCGTCACCCGCACCGGATTCGAAGACGGACTGTTCGCCGCGTGGCGTAACGATCCGGCATTCGTTCTCAACACCCCGCCGTTCGACCGTGGCAGCGTTCTCGTCGCCGGTCCGGATTTCGGCACCGGTTCCTCGCGTGAACACGCGGTGTGGGCCTTGTCCGATTACGGATTCCGGGTTGTGATTTCGTCCCGCTTCGCCGACATCTTCCGCGGCAATGCCGGAAAGGCCGGACTTCTGGCCGCTCAGGTCGAGCAGGACGACGTCGAATTGCTCTGGAAACTCATCGAACAGCAGCCCGGGCTCGAACTCGATGTGAATTTGGAAACTCGGACAGTGACCGCCGGAACGACTGTGGTGCCGTTCGTTATTGACGACTACACACGGTGGCGTCTGCTGGAGGGTCTCGACGACATCGGGTTGACGTTGCGCCAGGTAGAAGCCATTTCCGAGTACGAAAAGTCAAGGCCTTCTTGGAAACCACGGACTCTTCCGGCCCCGTGATCCGAGCCTGAAAAGGCCCCTGCAGGTCTCGGTTCGACCCCTCGGTCGAGCCGGGACCTGCGACTTATTTGCATGAGAATCCGCGTGGCACATAGACTCTAGTCCGTTTGCGGGTCTACCGTGGACTGGAGTCGGTCTGACGGTGGACCGTAGATGTGCGGAGGAAATCATGAACAAGGCAGAGCTGATCGACGTTCTGACCGACAAGCTCGGTTCGGACAGGCGCACCGCCACGGCGGCCGTCGAGCACATTGTGGACGCGATCGTGCGCGCGGTGCACGACGGGAAGAGCGTCACCATCACCGGATTCGGTGTCTTCGAGCAGCGTCGCCGTGCGGCGCGCGTCGCCCGCAACCCGCGCACCGGTGAGACTGTCAAGGTCAAGCCGACGTCGGTACCGGCTTTCCGTCCGGGTGCGCAGTTCAAGGCAGTCATCGCCGGTACCCAGAAGCTCCCCGCCACGGGACCGGCCGTCAAACGCGGTGCGGCTGCTGCAGTGAAGAAGTCCGCTGCCGCCAAGAAGGCTGCGAAGAAGACCGCTGCCGCCAAGTCGACCGCGGCCAAGAAGACGACCGCAGCCAAGTCCACTGCAGCCAAGAGCACCGCAGCGAAGAAGACCACTGCGGCAAAGTCGGCTCCGGCCAAGAAGACCACCGCGGCGAAGAAGACCACTGCGGCAAAGTCGGCTCCGGCCAAGAAGACCACCACCGCGACCAAGAGCACCGCGGCGAAGAAGACCACGACCGCGGCAAAGAAGGCCCCGGCCAAGAAGACCACCACCGCGGCCAAGCAGACCCCGGCGGCGGCGCAGCAGGCTCCGGCC
>NZ_JAXION010000205.1:0-2716 GCF_049311045.1 Rhodococcus sp. 7Tela_A2
GCTTCCGCTACGCGGGCGCTTCCGGTTCGAGGCCGATTTACCTACTTTGACCAGGCGATTTGTAGTTGTGCACGGTGATGGTGCTAATCTTTCTCTCGGTTCGGGAACGGAGGCCGGAGCGCAGTGCGCAGGCCGAAGGGACAGTCCATTGGGGTATGGTGTAATTGGCAACACAGCTGATTCTGGTTCAGCCATTCTAGGTTCGAGTCCTGGTACCCCAGCTGCGATGTGGTGGTTTGCCCGCCACGTCTCGGCCAGCTAAGCTGGCTGAGCTTCCCCCGGGAAGCGTAACGAGAAGAAGTTCTCAGGCCCCCGTCGTCTAGCGGCCTAGGACGCCGCCCTCTCACGGCGGTAGCGTGGGTTCGAATCCCATCGGGGGTACCATGAACGGCCCATCGATCTCCGGATCGGTGGGTGTTCTTCTCTGAAAGCAGGCATGCCTTCCGGGGTGTGTCGAAGGAAAGTCCAGGCCCCCGTCGTCTAGCGGCCTAGGACGCCGCCCTCTCACGGCGGTAGCGTGGGTTCGAATCCCATCGGGGGTACAGGCAGAAGACCCTCCGAGCATCGCTCGGAGGGTCTTTTTCGTGCCGGGCCCATCTCATACGCTCTTGCGCCGGAACTCGCGGTGATGGTCCGCAGTCGCCTTCGGTCCGCGAGCCTTGGATTGAGCGTCGAGGTGCGCGGTGCCGTGCCCGTCGCGCTGATTCTTGTTCTTGCGCTCGAGCGCGTCACGGAATTTCTGTTTGAGGTGTTCCTTCTCCGAGTCGGTCATGGTGTCCCCTTCCTTCGCCGATGCCCTCGAAATGTAGCGCCGGGGGAACGGCGCTGTCGCCCCATTTATCGGGGGCCGAGGTTCAGCGTGCGGGCGAGGAGAGGTACGCAGCCGTGGTCCCGCCGATCTCCATCGCGGGCAGACCCAGCTTGCGGTGATCCCAGGATCGGACCCGCCCGGGCACGACGCGGACGGCGACCCGCTTGGCCATCATCTGCTCCACCGCGGGCCGCGCCTCCTCGGTGTAGGGAGCGGTGTACCGATTCCACACGTCGCGGCAGACGGCGAACACGGTGTCGTGGTCGTCGGTGATCTCGGCGTGGCCCTCGAGTGCGACGCCCCGCAACTGGTCGTACGTGTCGCCCGCCTCGACCAGTGCGGTGACGCGGTTGTCGCGCCGGAGATTGACGACCTTCTGGGACTTCGCCTTCGTCTCGAACCAGATCTCGCCGTCCAGTACCGCGTACCACATCGCGACGAGGTGGGGCATGCCCGTGGGACCGAGCGATGCGAGGGTCGCCACACGGCTGTGGTGGAGAAAATCGGAGATTTCCGAGTCGGTCATAGCGATTTCGGCGCGACGGTTGGTTCCCATGACGAGAACTGTGACATACCACGCACATCCGCCACCAGGGGTCGTCAGAGTCGTTTCTGCAACGCCTCGGCGGCGGCGAGAAGGTCTGCGGCCCACCGGGCACCCGGCCGGCGTCCCATGCGGTCGATCGGTCCGGACACCGAGACCGCCGCGACGACAGCACCGCCACCGTCCCGGACGGGTGCGGCCACGGACGCAACTCCGGGTTCGCGTTCGGCCGCGCTCTGCGCCCATCCGCGCCGGCGGACTTCGGTGAGGACGCGTTCCCCGAACGCGGCATCGGGCAGGATCGCACGCTGTACGGCCGTATCGGCCCACGCGAGAAGAACTTTGGCGCCCGATCCGGCGGTCATCGGCAGACGCGAACCGACAAGGACTGTGTCGCGCAGTCCCGTCGGCGGCTCGAGTGCTGCGACGCACACCCGGTGGGTGCCTTCGCGGCGGTACAACTGCACGCTCTCGCCGGTGATTTCGCGCAACCGGGGCAGGACGAGGGAGGCGGCCTCGGCGAGCGAGTCGCCGGCGCCGGTGGAGAGTTCGGCCAGACCCGGGCCCGGACGCCACTGACCGTCGCCGTCGCGCATGAGGAGGCGGTGTACTTCGAGACCGACTGCGAGACGGTGCGCGGTGGCCCGCGGCAAACCTGTGCGGGTGCACAACTCGTTGAGATTGCACGGTTGTTCGGCCACCGCGTGTAGGACAGTCATCGCTTTGTCCAACACTCCGATCCCGCTATGCTGTCTCATAGGTCGATACCTCCGTCTCGCATGCTGGGAAGCATAACGCATGCGGAACGAGGCGGGGACGACACCATACGCGGGCCGGACAGCCCTGAATCGGTCTCGCGTTCGTCACGTACGACAGGTGGAGAAGATGGCTGGAAAGACTCTGGCGGAGAAAGTGTGGGATCAGCACGTCATCGTGCGTGGTGGAGGAGAAGGTTCGGCGCGAGAGCCGGATCTGATCTACATCGACCTGCACCTCGTGCACGAGGTGACGAGTCCGCCGGCCCACGCCCGCCCGCGGCGGGGGGGGGGGGGGGGGGCGGGCCCCCCCCCCCCCCCCCCACGTTCGTGACAGGGATCAGCGCACCCGTGACGGGCGAACCCGCGTCGGAGATCAGGAACTCGATCACCTTGGCGACGTCGGCCGGCTGCGACCACTTGCTGGTATCGGCGTCGGGCATCGCCGCGCGGTTGGCGGGTGTGTCGATCACGACGGGCAGCAAGGCGTTGACCCGGATGTGGTCTTCGCGGTACTCGAGTGCCATCGTCTCGACGAGAGCGGAGACGGCGGCCTTCGACGCGATGTAGGACGCGCCGCCCGGGAACGGGCTGCGCGTCCTACAT
>NZ_JAXION010000206.1:0-2308 GCF_049311045.1 Rhodococcus sp. 7Tela_A2
CCCCCCCCGGGCGGGGGGGGGGGGGCCCCGCACGGTCAGTCCCGAGCGGTAGCGGGCGGTGAGAGTGCCGCTGCGAGTGCGGCGAAGCGCTCGTTGCCCGCGAGATCCTCGAGCAACACCGCCTTGCCGTGCTCGTCGGCGAGCGGAATCCGCCAGTTCGGGTACTCGTCGACGGTGCCCGGCTGGTTCTGACTGCGTCGTTCGCCCACAGCGTCTGCAAGCGAAAGCCCCAGCAGCACAGAAGGACTGGTCGCGATCAGGCGATGCAGCGACTGCACAGTGACCGCGTCGTCGGAGTCGTCCTCCGACACCGGGAACCCGTGTTCCCTCGCGAGCCGCAGCACCGCATCCCGTGCGACCGCTTCGTCGGCCAGTTCCGTCTCGAGGTCGCGTTCGAGCAGTCCGAGCGCCGACCGCAACGTGATGTGCTCGGCAGCAAGGTAACCGGACGTGGGCGGCAGGTCATGGGTCGTCACGGAGGTCAGGCACAGCCTGCGGTAGGTCTCGGGGGAGCGAGGGGTGTCGCCGTCCTTCTCGAACCACAGGATCGACGTGCCCGCGATTCCGCGCCGGGCCAGATACTCCTGCACCCACTCCTCGAACACACCGAGATCCTCGCCGATCACCACGGCATCGGCACGCTGCGCCTCGAGCGCGAGAATGCCGATCAGGGCCTCGTGGTCGCTCCGTACATAGGCGCCGTCCGCGGGGGAGAAGCCTTCCGGGACCCACCACGTACGGAACAATCCGAGGATGTGATCGACCCGGACACCTCCCGCGTGACGCAGTGCTGAGCGCACCACATCGCGGTACGGAAGGTAGCCCACCTCCGCGAGTCGGTCCGGCCGCCACGGTGGCTGATTCCAGTTCTGCCCGTTGCGATTGAAGTCGTCCGCGGGAGCGCCGCCCGTGACGCCCGAGGCGAGCACATCACCCAGGGTCCACGCGTCGGCGCCGTCCCGGCGCACACCGACCGCCAGGTCGTGAACGATCCCGATGTCGAGCCCGGCGGCGCGAGCGCTGTCCTGTGCGTCGGTGAGCTGCTCGTCGCACACCCACTGCAACCACCGATAGAAATCGATTCGGCCGGCAAGTCTCTCCCGGAGTTCGCCGACGCCCGGGGCGTTGGGGGACGGCGCGCGGGTGAGCCATTGCGACTTCCGGGAGCCGAACTTCTCGGCCAGCGCACACCACAGTGCGAAGTCGTCGAGCGCCGCTCCGCCCTGGGCGCAGAACGCGTCGAACCGTGCCTGCCGCGCGGGGCCGCGAGGCACCCGGTACACATGCTCGAGCATGTCCAGCTTCGCCCGGTACGTGGTGTCGCGGTCCAGTTGCGCCGCCTTCTTGTTCACCTTCGTGAAGCGGGCTGCGCTCTCGTCCAGCTTGGCGCGGTGCTTGCGCGGCAGATACGCGGTTTCGGGGATGTTCTCGACCCGCACGTACAGCGGGTCGACGAACCGGCGGGACGACGGGAGATAGGGCGACGGCTCGTGTGGCGGGACCGGCTCGGCGGCGTGCACCGGATTGACCAGGACGAAATCTCCGCCGTGCCCGCCGGTGACGGCCGCGAGGTCGGCGAGATCGGCGAAATCCCCGATACCCCACGAACGGCGTGACCGTACCGAATACAACTGCGCCGCAAGGCCCCAGCGTTGCTGTTGCAGGATTCGGTCGGCTGTCGCCAGTCGCACCGGCGTGACGACGAGTGTCGCCGTGCTCTCCACGTCGTTGCTGCGCGCGTGCAGCGTGTGCCAGCCGAGGGGCAGGCGGGGCACCGCGAAGGTGGCCCGGCCGACGAGCCGGTCGTCGACGAGACGCGGGTCGACCCAGATGTCGAGTTGCTCGACGGCGACCTCACGGCCGTCCTCGTCGACCACCCACACCGACACCGGGTCGCCGTGCGGGACGTGGACGGGAAAGGTCCGTTGTTCGTTCTCCGTGACCACCAGGGACGGCGGCAGCATCTGCCGCCACGGCCGGTCGGGTACATCGGCGAGCGAGGCCGAGATCTGCTCGGGAGTGGCGGCGGGAACGTCCAGCGCTGCCAGGATCCGTTGCAGCGTGCGGTCCGAAACATCGTGCTCGTCGCCGTCCCAGCCGACGTAGGTCGTGGAGATCCCGTGATGGCCGGCCAGTTCTCGTAGATTTTCCGTCGACGTCACGATGTCGAATCATGCCAGCAAGCCGGGCCGGTCGCAGACGCAGACCCGGTAGCTGCTCGACGGTCAGTCGCCGAAGCCGTCGAACAGGGTGGGTTCGTCGGGGTTGTCGAACAGGGCGGGCTGGTCGGGCGGGAGCGGCTTCGAGC
>NZ_JAXION010000207.1:0-2264 GCF_049311045.1 Rhodococcus sp. 7Tela_A2
GGGGGCCCACGCCCCCAAGCGGGGGGGCTTGGGGGGCCCCCGCCCGGGGGGCGCCGCCCGGGGGGGCATCGACTGGATCCACGTGCGCCACGAGGAGGCGGCCGCGTTCGCGGCGTCGGCCGACGCGCAGATCACCGGTGAACTGGCTGTGTGCGCAGGTTCCTGCGGTCCGGGAAACCTCCACCTGATCAACGGGCTGTACGACGCCCACCGGTCGGGCGCCCCTGTCCTGGCGATCGCGTCCCACATCCCGTCGACGCAGATCGGAACGGCCTATTTCCAGGAGACCCACCCTGACCGGTTGTTCGTCGAATGCTCGGCCTATACCGAATTGATCGGCGCGGCCGCGCAAGCGCCGCGCGTCGTGCACAGCGCGATGGCGCATGCCCTGGCAGCCCCGGGTGTGGCGGTGGCGATCCTGCCCGGCGACATCGCCGCGCTGCCTGCGGCTGGTACGGCACCGCGCCTCGTCCGCACGGGCGCACCCACGCTCGTTCCCGATCCCGCCGACGTCCATGCGCTCGCCGAGGCCGTCAACGCAGCGGACAAGATCGCGATCTTTGCCGGCGAAGGGGTGCGGGGAGCGCGCGAGGAGTTGCTCGCGCTCGCCGATACGGTCGCGGCGCCGATCGGGCACAGCCTGCGCGGTAAGGAATGGATTCAGTACGAGAACCCGTTCGACGTGGGAATGACCGGCCTGCTCGGATACGGCGCCGCACACGACGGTATGCACGGTGCGGATCTGCTGCTGCTCATCGGTACCGATTTCCCGTACGACCAGTTCCTTCCCGATGTCCGGACCGCCCAGATCGACATCGATGCCGCGAGGCTGGGCCGCCGCACCGAGCTTTCGCTCGCGGTGCACGGGGACGCGGCCGCAACCATGCGTGCCCTGCAACCCCTGATCCAGCGCAAGACCGACCGGGGATTTCTGGAACACACCCTCCAGCGGCATCGCGATCTGATGGAGAAAGTCGTCGGGGCGTACACGACACCGGTGGGCCAGCGAAAGCCCATCCATCCCGAGTATGCGGCCTCGATCCTCGACGACGTCGCAGCGGACGACGCGGTGTTCACAGCGGACACCGGGATGTGCAACGCGTGGTCCGCCCGGTACCTGAACCCGAACGGCCGACGGCGATTTCTGGCGTCGGCCCTGCACGGTTCGATGGCCAACTCATTGCCGCACGCGATCGGCGCACAGATCGCCGCACCCGGACGGCAGGTCGTGTCCGTGAGCGGCGACGGCGGACTGGCGATGCTGCTCGGGGAACTGATAACGGTGGCGATGCACCGGCTTCCCATCAAGATCGTCTTGTTCGACAATTCGACCCTCGGGATGGTCAAACTCGAAATGCTGGTCGACGGTCTCGCGGACTTCGGGGTCGACGTCCCGGCGGTGGACTATGCGAAGGTGGCCGACGCGCTGGGGTTCTTCACCCGCCGCGTGGAAGATCCGGGCGACGTGGAGCACGCGCTGCGGGATGCGTTCGCCCAGCCGGGACCGGCGCTGATCGATGTGGTCACCGACCCACGAGCGTTGTCGCTCCCGCCGACGATCACCGGAGAACAGGTCAAGGGCTTCGCCCTGGCCATGTCGAAAGTCGTCATGAACGGGGGAGTGGGCGAAGCCGTGCAGATCGCGAAGTCGAACCTTCGCAACGTGCCGAGGCCGTCGCAGTTCGGCTCCTGACCGGGGCGTCCCGTGGCGTCCGAGAGGCGCGGGTGGGGGTCCCGCGTTGTCGCGCAACCACAGGTAGTGGCAGCATTGACCGGTGACCTCCACCGCGCGAACAGCAGAACCGACACACGAGACGACCGTGCCCAGCGCGGCTGACATCGATGCGGCTGCCGAGCGAATTTCCGCGGTCGTCGCCCCGACCCCCCTCGAACCGAACCCCCGTCTGTCCGCGCTGACCGGCGCCCACGTCTACCTCAAACGCGAGGACCTCACGCGGGTGCGGTCGTTCAAGTTGCGCGGCGCCTACAACGCAATGGCTCAACTCGACGCCAGCGAGCGTGCGGCCGGGGTGGTCACCGCGAGCGCCGGCAACCATGCGCAGGGTGTGGCATACGCCTGCCGCGCGATGGGAATCACCGGCCGTATCTACGTTCCGACGCGCACCCCGAAGCAGAAGCGCGACCGTATCCGTGCGCACGGTGGTGATTTCGTCGAGCTCATCGGTGTCGGCGACACCTTCGACGCCGGGGCCCCCCCCGCCCCCCCCGAGGTGGCGCCGGCCCGCGCCCCGCTGGGACCCCCC
>NZ_JAXION010000208.1:0-2231 GCF_049311045.1 Rhodococcus sp. 7Tela_A2
GGGGGGGGGGCGCCCCCGGCCCCCCGCGCCCCCCGGGGGCCCCCCCGCGGCCCACGCCGACAACCCACCGTCGAGCAGACGGACGTCCGTGAGCCCCGCCCAGCGAAGCAACCACCACGCGCGAGCGGCCGCGAGTCCTCCGGACGCGTCGTAGGCGACCACCGGATCACCGTCGGAGATGCCCCAGCGTCGTGCCGCGTCCTGCAGGCGACCGATATCGGGGAGCGGATGGCGGCCGCGTTCCAGGGAGGGCGGATCCGCCAGCTCCGAATCGAGGTCGACGTAGACCGCTCCGGGGATGTGCCCCCGGTGGTACCGGTCGATGCCGTGGGAGTCCCCGAGTGCCCACCTCACATCGAGCAGCACCGGAGGCTTCCCGATGTCGATCAGGTGCGCCAGGTCGGACGCCGAGATGAGCACGTTGGTGTCGGGCATGTCTCGATCCTGGCACGGAACACGAGCGCTCCGCATCACCCACGCGCGATCCGGCAGAATGCCGCTCCGTGACCGAATCCCCGCCGAACGCCGCAGCGACGCCGACCGGCGCCACGTCACCGATATCGCGGCCCGTCACAGCGGGAATCGTGACCGCCCTCGTCGGTTTCACCAGTTCGTTCGCCGTCGTGCTCACCGGCCTGCGCGCGGTCGGCGCCTCCCCCGCAGAGGCCGCCTCGGGCCTGGCCGCACTGTGCCTGACCCAGGGTGTCGGCATCCTCTGGCTGTCGCGCCGGTATCGCACTCCGATCACGCTGGCGTGGTCGACGCCCGGCGCGGCACTGCTCGCGGGTACCGGTGTCGTGGTGGGAGGCTGGCCCGCGGCGGTGGGCGCGTTCGTCGTCGTCGGCGTGGCGGTCGTGCTGACCGGACTCTGGCCGACGCTCGGACGACTGATCTCGTCCATTCCCACGTCCCTCGCGCAGGCGATGCTCGCGGGCATCCTCGTCCCGCTGTGCCTGGCGCCGGTCACCGCACTGGCCGACTCCCCCGCGGTCATCGCACCGGTAGCGCTGGTCTGGCTGATCCTGCAACGCGTGCGGCCCCGATGGGCGGTGCCGGGCGCGTTCGCAGCGGCGACGGTGGTGATCGTCGTGCACCTCGTCCGTACCGGGACCGCCGTCGCGCCCACCGACCTCGCTCCCCGTCTCGAATTCACGGCACCGGCCTGGACGTGGCAGGCACTGCTGGGAATCGCGCTGCCGCTCTACATCGTGACGATGGCCTCGCAGAACATTCCCGGCACCGCGGTGCTGAACTCGTTCGGGTACCGGACGCCGTGGCGCGCGGTGATGACGGTGACCGGCCTCGGCACGGTGATCGGTGCTCCCGCGGGTGGCCATGCCGTCAACCTGGCAGCCATCAGTGCCGCACTCGCCGCCGCACCCGACGCGGATCCCGACCCGCAGCGCCGCTGGGTGGCCGCGTGGTCCGCGGGCTGGTCGTACCTGGTGCTCGCCCTGTGCTCGGCCGGCCTTGCCGCTCTGGTGGCGCTCGCACCCGCAGGAGTCGTCGAAACCGTGGCGGGGCTGGCGCTGCTGGCCACCCTCGGCGGCGCACTATCCGCCGCCCTCCGAGACCTGCACGATCGCGAGGCCGCGGTCGTCACGTTCCTGGTCGCGGCATCCGGATTGTCGATATTCGGCGTCGGTTCTGCATTCTGGGCGCTGTTGATCGGACTTGCCGTCCGGGGAGCACTATCGTCGAGGAGTGAGCAACAGTCAGCCGACGAGACCCGCCGCACAACCTGATCCGGAGCACTTCCCGGTGCTCTGGCCCATGCAGACACGGTGGGCCGACAACGACCACTACGGCCACGTCAACAACGTCACCTACTACTCGTACTTCGACTCCGCGGTGAACGGCTGGCTCATGGCCACGACCGGGGTCGACATCCGGGAACTCGACGCGATCGGTGTGGTTGCGGAGACCTCGTGCCGCTACCTCGCCGAGCTGTCGTTCCCCGACCGGCTCCAGGTCGGTCTCGCGGTGGAGCGCCTCGGTACGCAGTCGGTCACCTATTCGCTCGCCATCTTCCGCGAGTCGGAAGGCTCGTTGCAGCCCGCCGCGACCGGCCGTTTCGTGCACGTGTACATCGACATGCAGACGCGGCGGCCGGTGCCGATTCCCGAACAGATCCGCAAAGCGGTCATGCAACTGGTCACCTCGACCGCCACGTAGGGTCACCGGCGCGGGGGGCCCCCCCCCCCCCCACGCGCGGCCCCCCCCCCCCCCCC
>NZ_JAXION010000209.1:0-2121 GCF_049311045.1 Rhodococcus sp. 7Tela_A2
CCCCCCCGGCCGCCCCCCCCGGCCCCGGCCCCCCGCCGGTGGTGTCTGCACGAACGTTTCCCGGACCGCAGTCTCTGCCCGGGCGGGCCGGACCTCAGTCGAAGCCGCCGCCGCCCGCGGGGAACTGGATGCGCACGACGCGGTCGTCGTTCGGTCCGGGTTCACCGCCGGACTTGTTGACCGTCGAGATCCAGAGCAGACCGTCCGGGGACGACGCCGCCCCGCGAAGCAGGCCGTAGCGATCCTGAACGGTGAGGACCGGCGCGGCGGTGACCGCACCCGATCCCGGATCGATCGCCACCACGGCGACCGCTTTCCCGCCGGTCAGCGCTACCGCGATACCGTCCGGCGACGCGGCGCATCCCGCCACGCCGGGCCGCTCGGGCCAAGTCCATGCCGGGCCCGCACCGACGGAGCCGTCCGCGCCGATGCGCTGGAGACGATCTTCGAGTTCGGTCCGGTCCGTCACCCACAGATTGCCGCCCGGGTCGCGGCACACGTCACCGGCCGTGCCGATGCCCGAGAGCACCACGGTGGGCACCGGTGCGGTGCCCGGCGCCGGAAGCGGAAACTCGAGCAGTTTCCCGGCCAGAGAAGCGGGATCGGTTGCCGCGGAGCCGTTTCCCGCATTTCCGGTGAGGACGACCATCTCCGTGGGGGACGTGAATTCGATGGCGCCACCGTTTCCCGTCGCGCCGCGGGGTATGCCGGTCAGCACATCCTTCGGGGTGTCGCCGGCCGCGACCCGCACGACCCGGTTGTCGGTGGGGGTGGTGATGTAGGCGTAGAGCAACCGGTCTTCGTCGAAGGTGGGGGACAGCGCCACATCGAGCAGGCCGCCGTCACCCGAAGCGTCGACGGGGACGGTGGCGATTTCCACGGGCTCGGTGTCGGGCGCGACCTGGAGGATTCGTCCGGTCCGTCGTTCCGTCACGAGTGCGGCACCACCGCCGGGCAGGGTCACCAGCCCGCCGGTCGTGTCGAGACAGGTCGCGACCACTGCCGGATCGGGATCTTCACACGGCCCCGGGGGCACGGCGGAGGCGTTCGGCGTCGTCGTGGTCGTCGTGGGGTCCTGCGGCCCGAAACCGGGACCGGAATCGAAGGTCGGTTCGGGGGTGAACGGTGTCGATGCCGCATCGTCGAACCTCGCGCAGGACGACAGCGCGAGAACCCCGACGGCCAGTGCCACCGCCGCCGTCCGAACACCGCGCGAACCTGTCGACTGCCTGCCCCACGTCATAGCGCAAACGTTACCGGCACGCCGCGTGTCGCCTCCGGATGCCGGGTGCTCGGGCGCCCGGAGTCCTACCCTGGTGGCGTGACCGACAAGGAAACCGGCCGATCGCCGGAAACAGGATCGAGTCCTTTCGACGAGCCGACACTCCAGATGCGGCGCACTCGTGCCTCCCGGCTGGAGTCCGAGGACGACCTCGACCTCGACGGATCGTCGTTCGGTAGCGGTGCCCACGCGGCGCCCACCGAGCAGATGTACCGGCCCGGCACCGCCGGTGGCTACGTGGCGGATCCCGCGTCCACGACCGTCGAGCAGCATCCGGTCAAGGTTCGACGCGGCACCCTCGATCTCGGGTTGCTGATTCTGCGACTCGCGGTCGGTGGAACCCTGATCGCCCACGGCCTGCAGAAACTGGTCGGGTTGTGGGGCGGGCCCGGACTCGACGGTTTCGAGGAACTGCTGCGCGAGGCCGGATATCAGCAGCCCCGGGTGCTTGCGATCGTCGGCGCGGTCGGCGAGACGGCGGCCGGTGCGCTGCTCGTGCTCGGTCTGCTGACACCTCTTGCCGCGGCGGCGGTGGTCGCGATCATGATCAACGCCGTGTTGTTCAAGCACGACCTCGAGCCGGGCGTGCAGTACTTCGCGTCCGACCGCTCCGGCTTCGAGTACGAGGTTCTCCTCGCCGCAGCGGCGGTGGCGCTCACGCTCACCGGTCCCGGCAGGATCGCGGCCGACGGCCCGCGCAAGTGGGCGACACGTCCCTTCCTCGGATCGTTCGTCGCGTTGCTGCTCGGCGTCGCGGCGGGTGTCTGTCTGTGGCTGTTCGGCCGCTGAGACCACGGAAAACGGCGGGGGGGGGGGGGCGCCCCCGGGGGGGGCCCCCC
>NZ_JAXION010000210.1:0-1995 GCF_049311045.1 Rhodococcus sp. 7Tela_A2
GATCCGGATCGAGCGGCACATAGGCGCCGCCCGCACGGACGATCGCATACATCCCCACCAACAGATCCAACGACCGGCGCACCGCCAACCCGACCGTCGTCTCCGGACCCACGCCCCGCGAGATCAGATACCGCGCAAGCTGATTGACCCGCACATCGAACTGCGCATACGTCAACGACTCGTCTTCGAACACCACCGCGACCGCATCCGGCGACGCAGCGACCTGCGCATCGAACCGGTCCAGCAACGTCGACTCCGGCACCGGACGCGACGTATCGTTCCACCGCTCGAGCACCGCACTGCGCTCGTCGGCGCCCAGCAGATCGATATCGCCCACCCGCAGCGACGGATCAGCCACCACCGCCTCGAGGATCCGCACGAACCGCTCCGCGAACCCCTCGACGGTTACCGCATCGAACAAATCGGTGGCATACGTGAACTCCGCACGGAAACCGTCCTCCGCGAACCCCTCCGACAACGTCAACTGCAGATCGAACTTGGCGATCTGCGCATCGAAGTCGACACCCGAGACACTCAGACCGGGCAACTCGAGATGCGCGTCCGCCATATTCTGGAAAGTCAGCATCACCTGGAACAGCGGATGACGCGCCTGCGAACGCGCAGGATCGAGCACCTCCACCAATCGCTCGAACGGCACATTAGCATGCGCAAAAGCTTCGAGATCGACCCCACGTACGGCATCGAGCAGCTCCCCGAACGACACCCCACCATCAACCGACGTCCGCAATACGAGCGTGTTGACGAACATACCCACCAGATCGTCGAGCGCAGCCTCACCACGACCCGCGATCGGCGTGCCGATCGCAATATCGGACTGGGCGCTCAACCGGGACAGCATCACCGCAAGAGCAGCATGCACCACCATGAATTCCGTTGCGCCACTGAGACGGGCGAGATCGGTGATACCCGCACGGACGCGCCGATCGATCGTGAAACTGTGCGAGGCACCCCGGTAACTCGAGACCGCCGGGCGGGGCCGATCCGCCGGCACCGTCGACTCTTCAGGAAGATCCGCCAAAGCAGTGCGCCAGAACTCGGTTTCCCGCGCGAGCAGCGACTCCGGATCGGACTCGTCGCCGAGGATCTCTCGCTGCCACAGCGTGTAATCCGCGTACTGGACTTCCAACGCCGACCACTCCGGGACCGCGCCCACGGCCCGCGCCGCGTACGCCGTCGCCACGTCCCGGGTCAACGGCCCCATCGAGAACCCGTCAGCGGAGATGTGATGAACCACCACCACCAGCACATGCTCTTCCGGCGTGATTCGCAGCAGCCGCACTCGGATCGGAACCTGCTGCGTGACATCGAAACCGGCAGTCGCGATCTCCGTGACACGTGCCGGGACCTCGTCGGCCGCGACGGTCTCCCCAAGCACCTCGACGACGGTCCCCGAGACAGGCAGAACCTTCTGGAAACCGACTCCGTCGATCTCCGGATACACCGTCCGCAACGACTCGTGTCGCGCGACCACATCCGACACCGCCGCCTGCAACGCATCGACATCCAACGATCCCGACAACCTGATCGCCCCCGGAATGTTGTTCGCCGCGGACCCCGGATCCAACTGGTTGAGGAACCACATCCGCTGCTGCGCCAACGACAACGGAATCTCCTCCGGCCGAACCCGAGCAACCAACGGAACCCCGGCACCCCCACCGGACACCTGCTCCACCCGCACCGCCAGCTCCCCGACAGTCGACGCCTCGAACAACACCCGCACCGGCACCCGAGTATCGAGCGCCGCACCCAGACGCGCCACCACCTGGGTCGCAACCAACGAGTTACCGCCGAGCTCGAAGAAGTTGTCGTCGAGACCGACCCGCTCGAGACCCAACACGTCCGCAAACGTCGACGCCACAACCTGTTCGACGGCGGTCTGCGGCGCCCGGAACTCCCGAGCCTCGAAGACAGGGGAAGGCAACGCCTTACGATCGAGCTTCCCACTGCTGTTGAGCGGAAACTCATCGAGCACCA
>NZ_JAXION010000211.1:0-1870 GCF_049311045.1 Rhodococcus sp. 7Tela_A2
GCCGTGCCGCGGGGGACCGCGGGGCCGGGGGAGGGGCTGGGCCGGAGGAGTTTGCGGGGCGGGGCATGGATCCGAGCGTAACGGTCGCGCGGGGGCGGGCACGCGGGGGGGGCGTCCTGGTTTGCCCAGCTCCCCTGCGGACGCGTAGCCTGGTGGTCGCGAGTGTCCGCTGCTCGGCTTCATCGGTCGGACGGGGACGCTCGCCGTGATTCGATCACCGCTTCATCGCAGTGCCCGATTCGCATGCCCGACCGAAGTTCCATCAACCGACTATCAACCCGTCCGGAGCAACTCAACACATGGCCTCCACCACCGTCACCTCGCCGCAGGTAGCCGTAAACGACATCGGCTCCGCCGAGGATTTCCTCGCCGCCATCGACGCCACGATCAAGTACTTCAACGATGGCGACATCGTCGAAGGCACGATCGTCAAGGTCGACCGCGACGAGGTGCTGCTCGACATCGGTTACAAGACCGAAGGCGTCATCCCCTCCCGTGAGCTCTCCATCAAGCACGACGTCGACCCCAACGAGGTCGTCTCCGTGGGCGATGAGGTCGAGGCTCTGGTCCTCACCAAGGAGGACAAGGAAGGCCGTCTGATCCTGTCCAAGAAGCGTGCGCAGTACGAGCGCGCCTGGGGCACGATCGAGGAGCTCAAGGAGAAGGACGAGGCCGTCAAGGGCACCGTCATCGAGGTCGTCAAGGGCGGCCTGATCCTCGACATCGGCCTGCGTGGCTTCCTGCCCGCGTCGCTCGTCGAGATGCGTCGCGTCCGCGACCTCCAGCCGTACGTCGGCAAGGAGATCGAGGCCAAGATCATCGAGCTCGACAAGAACCGCAACAACGTGGTCCTGTCGCGCCGCGCATGGCTCGAGCAGACCCAGTCCGAGGTCCGCAGCGAGTTCCTGCACCAGCTCCAGAAGGGCCAGGTCCGCAAGGGCGTCGTGTCCTCCATCGTCAACTTCGGCGCCTTCGTCGATCTCGGTGGTGTCGACGGCCTCGTGCACGTGTCCGAGCTGTCCTGGAAGCACATCGACCACCCGTCCGAGGTTGTCGAGGTCGGCACCGAGGTCACCGTCGAGGTTCTCGACGTGGACCTGGACCGCGAGCGCGTGTCCCTCTCGCTCAAGGCGACGCAGGAAGATCCGTGGCGTCAGTTCGCCCGGACCCACGCGATCGGCCAGATCGTCCCGGGCAAGGTCACGAAGCTGGTTCCGTTCGGTGCGTTCGTGCGCGTCGAAGAGGGAATCGAAGGCCTCGTGCACATCTCCGAGCTGGCCGAGCGCCACGTGGAGGTCCCGGACCAGGTTGTCGCAGTCGGCGACGACGCGATGGTCAAGGTCATCGACATCGACCTCGAGCGTCGTCGTATCTCGCTGTCGCTGAAGCAGGCGAACGAGGACTACACGGCCGAGTTCGACCCGTCGAAGTACGGCATGGCCGACAGCTACGACGAGCAGGGCAACTACATCTTCCCCGAGGGCTTCGATCCCGAGACCAACGAATGGCTCGAGGGTTACGAGAAGCAGCGTGAGGAGTGGGAGTCCCGCTACGCGGAGGCCGAGCGTCGTCACAAGATGCACACCGCTCAGATCGAGAAGATGGCTGCCGACGAGGCCGCCGAGGCTGCTGCCGGCGTGTCCAGCAGCAACTACTCGTCCGAGACGGATGCCGAAGAGCCCGCCGAGCAGACCGGTGGCTCGCTGGCCAGCGATGCTCAGCTCGCTGCATTGCGCGAGAAGCTGTCCGGCAACGCCTGACAGATCTGATCGACTCTGATCGACGGAAGACCCCCCCCCCCGGGGGGGGGGGGGGGGTGGCGGTGTTGGGGGGGGGGGGGGGGGGGGGGGGGGGGGGGTGGGGGGGCCCC
>NZ_JAXION010000212.1:0-1846 GCF_049311045.1 Rhodococcus sp. 7Tela_A2
ACATCGCCCCGGCCTCTCGCCGTATCGGTGTTCTCCCGGCTGCGTCCGCGACGTGCGGCCGGCCGGGACGGCCTCGTCAGCGCAGCCGTAGTTCGGGCTGGAGCGGGACGTGCTTGAGTCCGCCCCATGCGAGCGCGACCGTCGTATCGACGGCATCGTCCTTCGGGATGGGCCGCGCGGCGTCGAGCCAGTAACGCGCCGTGAACTGGCTGGTGCCCACCAGCCCGACGGCGAGGATCCGCGCACGGTAGGGGTCGAGACCGGAATCGTGACTGACCAGGTCGAACACGGCGTCCACACACGCTTCCGTGGCCTGTTCCACGCGGCGGGACACTTCCGGCTCACCCATCAGGTCCGATTCGAAGACCAGCCGGAAACCCTGGCTGTCGTTGTCCACGAAGTCGAAGAACGCCTGGACGGCGGCGCGGACGCGCTGGCGGTTGTCGGTGGTGGACCGAAGCGCCTGCCGGACCCCGTTGATGAGGACGTCCACATAGTTCTGGAGGACGGCGCAATACAGCTCGAGCTTCCCGGGGAAATGCTGGTAGAGCACCGGCTTGCTCACACCCGCGCACTCGGCGATCTCGTCCATGCCGGCGGAGTGGTAACCGCGGGTGACGAACACTTCACTCGCAGCCTCGAGCAGCTGGGCACGCCGTTCGTCTCTCGGCATCCGGGCACCACGCTTGTTGCCGTTGTTGCCGCGGCCGGATGCCCGGTCGGCCAGTTCGGTCATGCTTGCTCCAGTCTGCGCACTTTCGCCGACAGTGAGCAGCGCCACTTCGGCTTCGATCGTCCTTGCAGGTTACAGGCCGCCGCGCTTTTCTCCTGGTCGGCCCCACGCCTAGTATCCGCTTTTCCCCGCCCGCTCCGCAGGACTGCCGGGACCGCCCGTCGGATTCTCGTGGATGTGACATTCTGTCAACCGTGATCGACCGAGGAGGAGTGCGACCGAACGGGTCCGCGGAGGA
The DNA here is from genome assembly GCF_049311045.1 of Rhodococcus sp. 7Tela_A2. Classification (NCBI taxonomy): domain Bacteria; kingdom Bacillati; phylum Actinomycetota; class Actinomycetes; order Mycobacteriales; family Nocardiaceae; genus Rhodococcus; species Rhodococcus sp. 7Tela_A2. The sequence continues at coordinate 972 of NZ_JAXION010000212.1, forward strand.
CTCCACCCGGACCCCGCCATCCGGTTCCCCGGCACAGCGACCGCCGTCCGGCTCCCGGCAACCTCCCGAACCGCGACACCCGTCCGAACCGCGCCGCACTTCCGGTGCGTCGCGGGTATCCAGGCGCGATGCGTACCAGCCGCTGCGAGCCCAGTGGGACCCGGTGGGTGGAGACGACCCGGCGCGGGAACCGCGCAGGCCCCGGCCCGTCCGAGAGGTCCGGAAGCAGAGCCGGCTCGGCAAGTTCGTCGCAACATACGGATGGCGCGCGTACGTGGTGCCCGTGCTCGTCGTGGTGACCGTCGTGGTGCTGTGGGATGCGTTCAGAGGAACCGGCGACGACGGCGCAGCCGAAGAACAGAGCATGGTGGACGCGGGCGAGATCGTCGCGGAAGCGCCGCGGGCGGACGGGCTGTTCCCGGCGGATCTCGCGTCCGGCACCCTTCCCGACGGCGGACCGTTCACCGAGCGGGGTGCGCAGAGGTGGCGAGTGCTGCCCGGCACGACCGCGCGAGTGGGCTCGGAGGCGGCACGCACCTTCACCTACACGGTCGAGGTCGAGGACGGGATCGACACCGCGGGCTACGGCGGTGACGACGCCTTCGGACTCCTGGTCGATCAGACGCTCGCCGACCCTCGGAGCTGGGTCGGTGATCCCCAGTTCGCTTTCCGCCGGATCGACGTCGGCACCCCCGACTTCCGTATCTCGCTCACCTCGCAGATGACCATCCGGGAGGGATGCGGGTACGACATCCGGCTCGAAGGGTCGTGCTTCAATCCGTCGCTCGGGCGGGTCCTGCTCAACGAAGCGCGCTGGGTTCGCGGAGCGGGGGCCGGGCCCGGCGCCCCCCGGCCCCCCCCCCCGGACCGGGGGC
>NZ_JAXION010000213.1:0-1818 GCF_049311045.1 Rhodococcus sp. 7Tela_A2
CCCCCCCCTGTGGGGGGGGGGGGGCGCCCCCTCTTCGCTGTCCGGACGCTTATCGTGGGATGTGGAAATCGGTGAGTTCGGCCCGGCCGGGTTCGAGTTCGTCCCAGCGCCCCCGGACCGCCAGGACGGCGACCGACGACGTGGGGAACTTCTCCGTGACCTGCTGCGCCTCGTCGGTGCTGTGGTCGGTGACCAGATTCAGGACCGTCGTGGACAGTGTCGGCTCGTGGCCCACGACAAGGAGGGTCCGGACATCCTTCGGCACCGAGTGGATCTCCTCGAGCAGCGTGGCGGGATCTGCGAGGTAGAGGCTGTCGCGGTAGTCGACGGGTGCTTCGATACCCGCTTCGGTGAGGGTCTTGCGGGTTCGGACCGCGGTCGAGCACAGCACCTTGTCGATCGGAGGCACTGTGGCCCTGATCCACCGCCCGGCGAGCCCCGCCTCGCGGCGACCGCGCGGGGACAGCGGACGGTCGTGATCGTCCACGTCGTCCGGGTACGCGGACTTGCCGTGGCGCAGCAAGATCAGAGTGCGGGTCATGGGCTCCACCGTAGAGCGTTCAGAGGCGAACGACCCGGGCGACCGCGCGGGCGCGATCGTCCACTGTGAACCACAGCGTCAGGCCGTGCCGGTCGTCGACGGCGCGGAGGACCAGGGTCTCGTCGGTTCCGATGGGTCGCAGATGTTCGATCACCGCTCGATACGGTGAGCTCTGCAGATCGGGACGGGACGCGAGCAGTTCTTCCACCCCGTGCCAGTACACGGCGTTGTTGACGTGCCCGAACGGGTCGAAATCGGTGACGCGGAGCGGGAATTCGCGACTGTCGGTGATCTCGCCCTCCGGTGAGGCAGGCAGCCACGCGCGCCACCTGAGCCGGGTGTCGAGCGCATATCGCGACATGTGCTCGAAGAGCCCGTCACTGATGCGGGTCGGGGCACCCGTCGTGGGACCGATGTCGATCCAGAATCCTGCCGTGTCGATGAGGGGTCCGCCCTCGTCGTCGTGCGGGTCGTCCAGTCGGACTCGTACGTTGGCCCACCGGGTGGAGAGGGCATCGCACCAGCGGCGCAGCCGGAGATGCTGCGGGAACCGCGCCGGCCGGTGGACGTCGATCACGGTGCGCCGGACGATCCACAGGGGATCGGTGTGCGCGGCGTCGACGGCCTCGAGGTTGTCGATGCCGATGTCCTGGAGGTACCGGGCGACGCCGTCGAGTCGGAGACGCTGCGAGGTGTCGACATCGCCGGTACGCACGGAGCGTTCGGTGCGGAAGGGCGTCGCCTCGGCGGGGAGTGCCGCGAGAGGTCGCGCCCAGGGTGGGTCGTCGGTGGATGTCACGATGGCCACTGCGTGTCCCCCTGTGTCGGATGCCCGATCGGCCGATTCTCGCAGCTACCCGGCTCGTGCGCAGCGCGTCTTGCGAACCGGGTGTGGCGGGGACTACAGTCGCATTAACTGTTACGCACTGTTACATGAACTCGGCGGTCGTGCCGCCCCGCCCTTCCGAGGACCCCGCCATGGCCTATGTGATCACTCAGACGTGCTGCAACGACGCGAGTTGTGTCGCGGTGTGCCCCGTGAACTGCATCCACCCCTCGCCGGACGAGCCGGGGTTCGCGACCGCGGAGATGCTCCACATCGACCCGCAGGTCTGCATCGACTGCGGTGCGTGCGCCGACGCCTGCCCCGTCGAGGCGATCCTTCCGGAGGACAAACTCGACCCCTCACAGGCGCGTTTCGCCGAGATCAATGCCGAGTACTACGTAGATCACCGGACGCCCGACGGCTGGCTTCCCCTCCCTCCCACCCAAGCCCC
>NZ_JAXION010000214.1:0-1737 GCF_049311045.1 Rhodococcus sp. 7Tela_A2
TCTGAAAAGACATGCGCCCTAACGGGTTTCAAGAGCTTTCTGCTTTGTAAAACCGCCAGAACTGGGCTATACATCTTGTGTAGGCCCCGTCACACCGAGGAGATCATCGCATGTCTGTGCTCGACAGATTCCGTCTCGACGACCGCGTCGCCATCGTCACCGGCGCATCCTCGGGCCTCGGTGTCGCGTTCGCGCAGGCGCTCGCCGAGGCCGGGGCGGACGTCGTTCTTGCGGCGCGCCGCGTCGACAGGCTCGAGCAGACCGCCGAACTCGTCCGTGCCGCCGGGCGCCGCGCGGTAACCGTCGAGACCGATATCGCCGATCCCGACCAGGCGCAACGCATGGTCGACACGGCTGTCGAGCAGCTCGGCAAGGTCGACATTCTCATCAACAACGCAGGGATCGGCACCGCGGTACCCGCGACCAAGGAAACCCCCGACCAGTTCCGCCGCGTCATCGACATCAATCTCAACGGGTCGTACTGGGCGGCACAGGCCGCCGGCCGCGTCATGCAGCCCGGAAGCTCCGTCCTGAACATTTCGTCGGTGCTGGGCCTGACCACGGCGGGTCTTCCGCAGGCCGCCTACGCCGCCAGCAAAGCCGGCATCATCGGCCTCACCCGCGACCTCGCGCAGCAGTGGGGCACCCGGAAGGGCATCCGCGTCAACGCACTTGCGCCGGGGTTCTTCCGGACCGAGATGACCGACGAATACCAGCCGGGATACCTCGACACCATGAAATCCCGAATCATCCTGGGCCGCACCGGAGACCCGGCGGAAATCGCCGCCACTGCCGTGTGGCTGGTCTCGGAGGCGGCCGCGTACGTGACCGGTCAGACCATCGCGGTCGACGGCGGCCTCACCATCAACTGACCGCTCCACCCATCCCGACGATCCACCCCCACGGAGGTTTGAAGTGAGCTCAACAGTCCGCACCGCCATCGTCACCGGAGCCGCACGCGGTATCGGTGCTGCCGTCGCCAAGCGACTCGCCCAGGATGGCCTCCAGGTCGCTGTTCTCGACCTCGACGCCGACGCCTGCGCCGACACGGTCTCCGCCATCGAGGCGGCCGGCGGCAGGGCGCTCGCCGTGGGCGCGAACGTCGCCGACGAAGAATCCGTCGCTGCGGCCGTGGAGAAGGTTGCCACGGAACTCGGCGAGCCCACCGTGCTGATCAACAACGCCGGGATCACCCGCGACAATCTCCTGTTCAAGATGACGGTCGACGAGTGGGATTCCGTCATGGCTGTGCACCTGCGCGGTGCGTTCCTGATGTCGCGCGCAACGCAGAAGTACATGGTCGACAACAAGTTCGGACGTATCGTCAATCTGTCGAGCACGTCGGCGCAGGGAAATCGCGGACAGGTCAACTACTCTGCGGCCAAGGCGGGCATTCAGGGCTTCACCAAGACACTCTCCATCGAACTGGGCAAGTTCGGTGTCACCGCCAACGCGATTGCGCCGGGCTTCATCGAGACCGAGATGACCGCCGCTACCGCAGAGCGCGTCGGGGTGCCGTTCGAGGATTACAAGAAGGCCGCCGCGGCACAGATCCCGGTCGCGCGCGTCGGCAAGCCCGACGACATCGCACACACCGCCTCGTTCCTCGCATCCGAGGGTGCGGGGTTCGTCTCCGGGCAGGTCATCTACGTGGCAGGTGGACCCAAGGACTGAGGCACACCGCAGTGGGGGGGGGGGGGGGGGGGGGGGGGGGGGGGGGGGCGGGGGCGCGGGGGG
>NZ_JAXION010000215.1:0-1558 GCF_049311045.1 Rhodococcus sp. 7Tela_A2
CTGCAGTTCCTCCGGGGTCGGGACGGGCGGGTAGTCCGCAACGACCTCGGTCGTCGTGGTTGCCGTCGTGGTCTTCGCGGTGGTCTCGGTGCTACCTCCGTCATCCGAGCTGCAGGCGGACATCGTGAGGGCGGCGGCGAGCGCCACCGTGGCCACGGTGATCTTGCGAAGCTTCAACTTGTCGTCCTTCTCGTTTCTCGGTCGTGCACGAGTATTCGTGCCCGGTTCATCCGGTTGCGATCGTCCGCAACAGTACCCGGCGGTAGTAAGAACACCGTGAGGGTAGTGAGAACCCGTGTCAGTTCAAGCTCGCCAGCGGATCGGCCATCTCGAGACGCGAGTCGTCTTCAGGGAGTGTACGAGCAGGTCCCGGTCCCGTCGAGCGGGTCTCGAATCGCACGGTGACGACCCCGTGGCCCGCTCCCTGCACCCACCCGTGCCCGTATTCGGGATGGAACACATCCGTTCCCGGACGCCACCGGTCCGCGAGCACCGGCGCGATCGCCGGGAGATCCGCGTCGTCGGCGACGGTGTCCGGCGCATCGCCGTCCGACCGGTCCAGTTCCGGGAACAAGGTGTCCTGCACCGACGCCGACAATCCGGCGAAGCCGACCCCGACGAGGCGGATCGGGCCGATGTCGAGCGGGTCGAGGGAGAGCCGTTGCGCGGCCGCGGTGAGCACCTGCAGGTCTTCGGTGGCGTACGGCAGCGTCGAGGACCGGGTCAGCACCGACATGTCGGATTTCCGCAGCTTGAGCACCACCGTGCGCGCGGCACGACCGTCTTTGCACAGCCGGGTGTGCGCCGCGAGCGCACTCGCCGAGATGGCGCGTCGCAGGTCCGGGAGCGCGACGATGTCGGTGGCGTAGGTGGTTTCGGCGCTGATCTGTTTGGCTTCGGCCCGCTCCGCGACGGGCCGGTCGTCGTGCCCGTTGGCGAGCCGGTGCAGCCCCGGGCCCACGGTGGGCCCGAGGATGGACGCGGCTTCCGCGACCGGCATCGATGCGAGATCGCCGATGGTGTCGATTCCGAGCTTGCGCAGCCGCTCTTCCGAGACCGGTCCGATACCCCACAGCTTGCGGACCGGAAGACCGTGCAGCAGCGCCAATTCCTCGTCGGGCGGAACGACGAGAAGTCCGTCGGGCTTCGCGAGACCCGACCCGATCTTGGCGATCTGCTTTCCCGAACCCGCCCCGATGGAGGCAACCAGTCCGGTGCGCTCGAGCACGTGTGCGCGCAGTTCCGTGCAGAACCGCTCGACCTCGGCGGCGGACGCTCCCGCGAGCCCGGTCGGTTCGGCGAACGCTTCGTCGAGGGACAGGGTCTCGAGCACCGGCACGTGGGCACGCAAGGTCTCGAACACGACCGAACTCAGGTGGTGGTAGACCACCCCCCGCGGTGGCAGCACCACTGCCGACGCTCCGATGAGCCGGCGTGCGCGGCTCATCGGCATGGCGGAGCCTGCGCCGTACACACGAGCCTCGTAACTCGCGCCCGCGACGACCCCGCGCGCACCGAGCCCACCGACGAGCACCGGGCCCCCCCCCCCGGGGGGGCC
>NZ_JAXION010000216.1:0-1442 GCF_049311045.1 Rhodococcus sp. 7Tela_A2
CGTTGTCCTCCGGGACGCGGGCCCGCGCCGTTGTCGGAACGCTCCCCACATGTGAAGGCAGGCATTGTGAAGACCCCGCCCCCCCCGGCGCCGACGGGGTCCTCCCGGAAGGTTCGCAACACGTGGCCGACTGCGAACCGGGCACGGTGACCACTTTCGTGGCCAACCCCGGATAACCGGACGGCACGGACTCAAACAGTCACAACGCGGAGCGTCGAACTTTCACTGCACCGAAGTTTCAGTGCCCGAAGTTTCAGTGCCCGAAGTTTCAGTGCCCGAAGTTTCAGTGCCCGAAGTTTCAGTGCACCGAGGACGTCTTCTTCCGCTTCGGAATCAGGTGCATCACCAGGACCACCAGTGCGCCGAGAACGAGTCCGACGAGGGCAGAGACCACGGTCCCGGAAGTCCAGGACAGGACACCGCCGAACCCGCCGTGGACGAGTTCACCGAACCAGTGCTCGAGATCGTGAAGCCGGTCGGCGGGCCAGTGGAATCCGGCCTCGCCGACATTGATGATCAGGATGTGCCCGCCGACCCACAACATCGCGGCGATCCCCACGACCGTGAGCACGGCCATCACCTTCGGCATCGCGGCGACGAGTCCCCGGCCGACCCGGCGAGCGAACGACGACTGTCGCTGGGCGAGCGACAGTCCCACGTCGTCCATCTTCACGATCAGCGCGACCACGCCGTACACCAGCGCGGTGATGAGGAGCGCCACGACGATCAGAACCATCAGCCTGGTGAGGAACGGTTCGGACTCGACCGACGACAGCGAAATCACCATGATCTCGGCGGACAGGATCAGATCGGTCCGGATGGCTCCGTTGACCATGGTCTTTTCGAGTTCCGGTCCGGACTTGGGTGCGTCCGCGGCCTCGTCCTCGTGATGGCCCCCGGTGAGGGCCTCGTAGACCTTCTCCGCTCCCTCGTAGCACAGGAACAGGCCGCCGGCGATGAGCAGGTACGGCAGCGCTTGCGGCAGGAACTGGCTGAGGATCATCGCCACCGGGAGGATGATCAGGAGCTTGTTGCGGATGGAACCGATCGCGATCTTGCGAATGATCGGCAGTTCGCGATCCGGGCTGAATCCGTGCACGTAGCGGGGAGTGACCGCGGTGTCGTCGACGACCACTCCCGCGGCCTTGACGCTCGCGCGACCGGCCGCTGCGCCGACGTCGTCGATGGACGCCGCTGCTGCTTTCGCGAGCGCCGCGACGTCGTCCAGCAGGGCGACGAGACCACCAGCCACGGGAAACCTCCACAGTTCGGTCGATCGAGCGACGCGCGGTCGCGGGTCGACCTTCAAACGGTAGCCGATCGCCCGCCCGGCCCGACAGCCCGTCGGTACGTAGCCGGACGAGTGACAACCGCTCCACCTCGAGAAGAACCGGAACGCCGCCGACGACCGGCCGGGGGCGGCCGCCGCCCGGGGGGGCCGC
>NZ_JAXION010000217.1:0-1434 GCF_049311045.1 Rhodococcus sp. 7Tela_A2
GTGTATATGTGACAGGTGGTACGGGGCGGGGGCCCAGGGGGCGCGGGGCTATCACGGTCGGGTCGGGCTGACCGCGGCGCGGTTCGTCGCGGATCCGTTCGGTGCGGGTGGGCGGATGTACCGGACCGGAGATCTGGTACGCCGTGGTGCCGACGGCGTGTTGGAGTATGTGGGGCGCAGCGATTTCCAGGTGAAGATTCGGGGATTCCGGGTCGAGCTGGGGGAGATCGACGCGGTGCTGTCGTCGTTGCCCGGTGTGGGGTTTGCGGTGACGGTGGGGACATCGTTGCCATCGGGTGAGTCGGCGTTGGTGTCGTATGTGGTGCCGGAGCCGGCGGCGGTGCTCGAGGGGGATCGGGTGCGTGCGGCTGCGGCCGAGATGTTGCCGGGGTTCATGGTGCCCACGTTGGTAGTGGTGCTCGATTCGGTGCCGTTGACGGCCGTGGGGAAGGTGGATCGAGCAGCGTTGCCGGAGCCGGTGTTCGAAGTGCGGGAGTATCGCGCGCCTCGGACGCCGGTGGAGGAGTTGGTGGCGTCGGAGGTGGCGCAGGTGCTGGGTCTCGAGCGGGTCGGGCTGGATGACTCGTTTGTGGATCTGGGCGGTAATTCCTTGGCGGCGACGCGCTTGGTGGCGAGGCTCTCGGCGCGGGTGGGGCATCGGGTCGCGGTGCCGGTGGTGTTCGAGACGTCGTCCGTGGAGGAGCTGGCGGCGCGGGTGTCGGAGGCCGGTGGCGGGCCGGGTGTGGTGCTGTCGGCGCGGGAGCGTCCGGCGCAGATTCCGTTGTCGTTGGCGCAGCAGCGGATGTGGTTCCTCAACCGGCTGGATCCAGAATCTGCGGTGAACAACATTCCGGTGGCGATCAGGTTGTCGGGATCGTTGGATGTCGATGCGTTGCAGGCGGCGGTGTCGGATGTGGTCGCACGGCACGAGTCGTTGCGGACGGTGTATCCGGAGATCGACGGGGTCGGCTTCCAGGAGATCCTGTCCCCATTGGAGGCCGTGGTCGAGGTTCGTCCGGAAACTGTTGCGGCCGAGGAGGTCCCGGCACGTGTCGCGGAGGTTGTGACTACCGGTTTCGATGTGACGCAGCAGGTTCCGATCCGGGTGCGGTTGTTGCGGGTCGCGCCGGACGAGCACATTCTGGTTGTGGTGGTTCATCATATTTCCGGCGACGGGTTCTCGATGGGGCCGTTGACCCGGGATGTGGTCACGGCGTATGCGGCGCGGGCTGCGGGCGCGGTCCCGGGGTGGTCGGTTTTGGAAGTCCAGTATGCGGATTACACGTTGTGGCAGCGTGAGGTTCTCGGTGACGAGTCGGATCCGGAGTCGCTGCTTGCGCGGCAAACCGAGTTCTGGCGCAGTGCTTTGGCGGATCTGCCGGAGGAGTCGACGTTGCCTGGGGATCGGCCTCGTCCGGTGGTGTCGAGTTACCG
>NZ_JAXION010000218.1:0-1426 GCF_049311045.1 Rhodococcus sp. 7Tela_A2
GCCGTGAGGGGCGTGGGGGTCTCGGTGCCGGGGGTGGTGGTCACAGTGCCACCAGCTTCCGGCGTCGCACCAGGGCGATGAAGAACGGGGCGCCGATGAGTGCGAGCACGATCCCGACCTGCAGTTCGCCGGGGCGCACCACGATGCGGCCGATCACGTCGGCGAGTACGAGCAGGACGCCTCCGAGCAGCCCGGCGTAGGGCAGCAGCCATCGGTAGTCGGGCCCGGTGATCGCGCGGGCGATGTGCGGGACGATCAGGCCGACGAAGGCGATCGGTCCGCAGGCTGCGGTGGCTGCGCCGGTCAGGACGGTGATGGCGGCGATGCCGACCACGCGGGTGAGCACGACGTTGGTGCCGAGGGAGCGGGCGACGTCGTCACCGAGGCTGAGCACGTTGAGCGACGGTGTGCCCGCGATGGCGACGACGAGTCCGGCGACGAGGAACGGGAGGACCTGCCAGAGCACGTCCATGCCGCGGCCGGCGACGGAGCCGACCACCCAGAATCGGTAGCCGTCGAGGCTGGTCTGGTCGAGCAGGACGATGGTCTGGATCATCGCCTGCAGGAAGAAGGCGACGGCTGCGCCGGCCAGGGCGAGGCTCAGTGGGCTCGAGCGGCCGTTGCCGACGGAGGCGAAGCCGAACACGACGATGCTCGAGAGCATGGCGCCGGCGAACGCGAACCACAGGTATTGGGCGGGGGTGGTGACGCCGAACAGGTAGATCGCGAGCACCACCATGAACGCGGCACCGGCGTTGATGCCGAGCAGGCCGGCGTCGGCGAGGGGGTTGCGGGTGTGCCCTTGGATGAGCGCTCCGGCGACGCCGAGTGCGATGCCGACGATCAGGGCGAGCAGGGTGCGGGGGATGCGGAGCGAGTGCACGATCAGGTCGGTTTCGGCGCCGTCGTTGACGGCCAGCGCGTGGTAGACCTCGGCGAAGGACATGGGCCGGGCACCGACGGCGATGCTGGCGAGCAGGACGAGCACGAGGAGAACTGCCAGGACGGCGAGGCCGAGGAGTCGGCGGCGGCGCATCGCGGGGAGGCTGGTGTCGGCCGGTCGGGGCGTGAAGCCGTCGTGGACGGCGGCCTTGACGGTGACGGTGTCGGTGCCGCGCCGCAGGAGTGCGGCCCGGGCGCCGACCGGTGCGCTGGTGACGGTGTCGCGGGTGACCAGGCCCAGCCACTGTTTGCCGAGGCTCTGTCCGGTGCGGCCTTCGCGGAGTCCGCGATTCCACCACAGCACCGCTGCGGCGATGAGGACGGCTGCGGTGCCGAACACGATGCGGTCGGCCTGCCCGCCGCCGTGTGCGTCGCCGAGGGTGTCGACCACCAGGGCGCCGATGGCGAGGGGGAGGGCGACGAGTGCGAGGTCGAGGAGTTCGGCGGCGACGCGACGCCCCGTGGTGGGCGGGGTGATCGGGGT
>NZ_JAXION010000219.1:0-1370 GCF_049311045.1 Rhodococcus sp. 7Tela_A2
GTGTTTCATGCGCCGGGTCATGATCAGAAGCGGTTTTTGGAGTTGTTCGAGCGGGATTTGGCGCCGCGGTTGCGCGCACTCGCCTGACCGGGAGGAACGAATGAACGAGATATCCGCGGCAGCAAAAACTTTGACGGAACTCCCGGAGTGGCAGGCTCTCGTCGACCATCGCGCGGAGGTCGAGGGGATGCATCTGCGGGAGATGTTCGCCGCCGATCCCGGCCGCGCCGACGCGATGACCGCTGCCGCCGGGGATCTGGTGGTCGACTACAGCAAACACCGGGTCACCGCCCGCACCATGGAGTTGCTGCTCGATCTGGCCCGGGCGGTCGGGCTCGAGGCGGCCCGCGAGGCGATGTTCACCGGCGAGCATGTCAATGTCACCGAGGACCGGGCGGTGCTGCACACCGCGTTGCGGTTGCCGCGGTCGGCGCGGTTGGTCGTGGACGGGCGTGAGGTCGTCGCCGAGGTCCACGAGGTGCTCGACGCGATGGGGGAGTTCACCGATCGGGTGCGTGACGGCCGGTGGCGGGGGGCGACCGGGGAGAAGATCACCACGGTGGTCAACATCGGGATCGGGGGGTCGGATCTGGGGCCGGTGATGGTGACGCGGGCGTTGCGGCACTATCACGACGGTCCGCAGGTGCGGTTCGTGTCGAATGTGGATCCGGCGGATCTGACCGGGGTGCTGGCGGGGCTGGATCCGGCGTCGACGTTGTTCGTGGTGGCGTCGAAGACGTTCTCCACGCTCGAGACGTTGTGTAATGCGACGGCGGCGCGGCGGTGGGTGGTGGCGGCGCTGGGTGAGGAGGCGGTGGCGGCGCATTTCGTGGCGGTGTCGACGCATGCGGAGCGGGTGGCGCAGTTCGGGATCGATCCGGTGAACATGTTCGGGTTCTGGGAGTGGGTGGGGGGCCGGTATTCGGTGGATTCGGCGATCGGGTTGGCGGTGATGTGTGCGGTCGGGCGGGAGCGGTTCGGGGAGTTGCTGGCGGGGTTTCGGGTGATCGATGAGCATTTCCGGTCGGTGCCGCTCGAGCGCAATGTTCCGGTGTTGTTGGGGTTGTTGGGGGTGTGGTACACGTCGGTGCTGGGGGCGCAGTCGCGGGTGGTGTTGCCGTATGCGAATGATCTGGTGCGGTTTCCGGCGTATCTGCAGCAGTTGGCGATGGAGTCGAACGGTAAGTCGGTGCGGGTGGACGGGTCGGCGGTGTCGTATCGGACGGGGGAGATTTTTTGGGGGGAGCCGGGGACGAACGGGCAGCACGCGTTTTTTCAGTTGTTGCATCAGGGGAAGCATCTGGTGCCGGCGGATTTCATCGGGTTCGGTCGGTCGACCGATGATCTGCCGACCGTGGGTGGGTCGGGGT
>NZ_JAXION010000220.1:0-1282 GCF_049311045.1 Rhodococcus sp. 7Tela_A2
GCACCGTCCCGCAGATCCAGCAACCGGCGCCCCCCGTCGCGGCCTCGCCACCCCCCCCACCCGCACCGCCGGGGGGGGCCACCCCGCCGCGCGGATGTGACCACGACCGTCTGTTGTCGTTCCGAGGGCCGGAGCCCGGTGAACTAGAGGATGGCGGCGATGTCGTCCGCGGCAGCCGCACCGTAGGCGTCGGCGAGACGCTTGAGCGCATCGGCCCGGTCGAAGGTCCACTCCTGCGTCCCGGTGGTCTCGAGGACGTGCACCGCGACCAGCGAGCCGAGTTGCGCGGCACGTTCGACACCCAGTCCTGCGCGGTGGGCGACGAGGAAGCCCGCACGGAAGGCGTCGCCGACGCCGGTCGGGTCCACCTTCGCGCGGTCCGGGACCACGCCGACGTGCACCCAGTTGCCGTCACGGTCGACGATGTTCGCGCCGTTGCCGCCGAGCGTGGTGATCCGCATGCCGACCTTGGCGCCGATCTCGTCCTCGGTCAGACCTGTCTTCTGCTGGAGCAGTCCCCACTCGTATTCGTTGGTGAACAGGTACTCCGCGCCCTCGATGAGATCGGCGGCCTGCTTGCCGTCGAGGCGCGCGAGCTGCTGGGAGGGGTCCGCGACGAACGGGACGCCGAGCCGGCGGCACTCCTCGGTGTGGCGGATCATGGCGTCGGGGTCGTTGGCGCCGATCAGCACGAGGTCGACTCCGTGTTGTGCCACGACATCCGCGATCGAGATCTCGCGGGCCTCCGACATCGCACCCGGATAGAACGACGCGATCTGCGCCATGTCCTCATCGGTCGTGCACACGAACCGAGCCGTGTGCGCGGTCTCGGAGACATGCACGGACGCGCAGTTCACGCCGTGGTTCTCCAGCCAGCCGCGGTACTCGGCGAAGTCCGCGCCGACCGCGCCGACGAGCACCGGAGAACCGCCGAGCACACCCATCGCGAACGCGATGTTGCCGCCGACACCACCTCGCCGGACGACGAGGTCGTCCACCAGGAAGCTCAGCGAGATGTGTGCGAGCTGGTCGGCGAGCAACTGTTCGGCGAACCGGCCGGGGAAGCGCATGAGGTGATCGGTGGCAATGGAGCCGGTCACAGCGATGGTCACGTGGCTGTACCTTTCCGCAGGAATCGGGACGATGAGGCACTCGGGACGAGGCCGTAGCGCCCTCACGGTACCCGGAGACACGAGAGGGCCCCCGGGGGGGCGCCCCCCGGCCCCCGCCGGGCCCGCCCCCGTGGCCGCAACCCCCCCCCCCGCCCGCCCCCCGGGGGGGG
>NZ_JAXION010000221.1:0-1279 GCF_049311045.1 Rhodococcus sp. 7Tela_A2
GCCCCAGCCCCAGCCCCTCGCGCCGGCTCCCGCTCCCGCGCCGGAACCTGCACCCGCGAGCGCGTACTACAAGAACTGCTCGGCTGCCCGCGCTGCAGGAGCAGCGCCGCTCTATGCCGGTGAGCCCGGCTACCGGGCCGAGATGGACCGTGACAAAGACGGGGTCGCGTGCGAGTGAACCCCGCGAAACGGGTTGCCGCCCCGGGAGTCACGGCGTGCGTGACTTCCGGGCCTTCTCGATCGTGAGTTCGATCGAATCGAGGAGTCGTTCGAGGCTCGGTTCGAACGGCCCGTCCGGTTCGTCGAAGGCCCCGGCTTCCCAGACACGGGTCATGGTCGGGTAGCGCTCGACGTCGAACCAGTCTTCCCAGAAACTGTTCATCGACATCCAGTACGCGTCGCGGTCGAGTCCGGTGTTCTCCCTGTCCCGGTTCTCCGCGATCGCGCCGCGTGCAAGCCCTTGGACGAAATTGTCCACGACACCGATGATTTCGACGACCTGACGCTCCGTGGTGCCCTCGTCCACGAGGATGCGGAGGCCGGCTTCCTGTGCGTCGAGAACGTGTGGAGCGAGCGGTGCCCGCCACATGTTGGTCTGCAGGATCCAGGGGTGCCGGAGGTACAGGTTCCAGTGCTCGCGCGCGTACGTGGCGAGCGCGGGACGCCACGGGGTGCCCGGTGCCGGCAGGTCGAGTTCGGAGTAGGCGCGGTCGACCATGAGATCGATCAGTTCGGTCCGCCCGGGGACGTACGTGTAGAGCGACATGGCGCCGACGCGAAGTGCGGCCGCGACGCGCCGCATCGACAGTGCGTCCAGTCCGCCCTCGTCCGCGACAGCGATTGCGGCCCCGACCACGTCGTCGCGGGTGAGGCCGGCTTTTCTTCCCCGGGTCTTGGGTTCGGTCGGTGCCCACAACAGCGCGAGACGACGGGTCGCCTCGGCGGTGCGGTCCGATTCTCTGTCTTCTTCGTTCTGCCGGTCGGGCGGCAACGACGATCCTTTCTCCGGGTTTATTTCCGTACATCGTATGATAATCTGGTCCCGCCTATTCCGGTACGACGTACGAATAGAGAATCGGATGATCCGAGCACGAGGACTTACCAAGACGTTCCGTCGCAAGAAGGACACGATCCAGGCAGTGGACGACGTCGACGTCGACGTTGCGGAAGGTGAACTCGTTGCCTTCCTCGGCCCCCACGGGGCCGGGAAGTCCCCCCCCCAGCGCAAGCGGACCCGCCGCCGGGCCCCCACCTCGGGCACCGCGCCCGTCGCCGGGGT
>NZ_JAXION010000222.1:0-1148 GCF_049311045.1 Rhodococcus sp. 7Tela_A2
GTGGGGGTGGTGGGCTATACGCCGGGGCACTCGGAGCGCCCGGGGTCGCGGACTGTGCCGGGACGGTAGGTGTGGGGGTGCCGGCCTGCTGCTCTTCCTCGGTACCGCCGGAGAGCGCGGACATGATGCCGGCCACCACGACGAGCGCGAGGATCACGAGGAGCACGATCTTCACGCGGCTCTTCTTCGGTGGCTGCTGCCGGTACTGCTGAGGCGGTCCCCAGCCGGGAGCGGGTTGCTGGTTCGGGTCGTAATGGTCGGACATGTGAGGGGTGTCCTTCCGGTCGTCGTGTGGATCAGGAGCAGGTGGTGCCAACCAGGAGCATGGAGATGAGGGTCATCCAGTTCCAAGTCTGCGGGGGATAGCTGTCATGCGCTCGTCGTTCTGTTGGTAGGCGGAGGGGGTTAGGGTTTCCTAGTCTCCCCCTACCGAGTGGTAACGTCCTCCCGCTATCGACCCCAGAATCGTTCCGCGGTCAGGTACGTGTAGCCAAGGCTTTTGACATGGCCTTCCACTTCGCGTGCTCAAGTAGCCCGAGGAACTGGGTCACGTCGAGCCCTTCACCATCGGAGGTCCGGGACCACAGCACAACCTCGGCGGCGCCGCTGGGTAGCAGGATCTCCGCGATCTCGATACGCGAGACGATCCGTACGTCCTGCGGTAGCAGGTCATCGATGGAGTCAGGCTTCTCGTCGCTCATGGCACCACCCAGATCACGAGGAGGGCAGCACTAATCAGGAGCAGGAACGCTGCCAGGATCAGGGCTCTGCGATGGTTGTCCCTCTGTGATGGGATGCCGCGGGTCCTCCGTGGGCGTACCTCCGGGAAACTCGGCGTCGTCCTCTCCGCCCGTCCCTCTTCCGAGCCCTCCACCCATGCGACTACCTTCCTGTAGTGCTCCTCGTTTTCGCTTATCCACTCCTCGCACTGCTCGTACGCCTCCTCCTGAGTCTGGAACCTTCTGACGTTCCGCGGCGCGAACCGGTCGCACGCGATCCATACGCGCGTGGAGAACCGATAGACGTGATACCGCTTCCGCGCTTCCCGCTCCTCTGAGCAGACCAGCTGGTCGCCCCCCAGCGGGGCTCCGTACGCCCCGCCGGGTAACCGTGGTGCGCCCCCCCCGCCGGCCCCCGCCAAGTGGCAA
>NZ_JAXION010000223.1:0-890 GCF_049311045.1 Rhodococcus sp. 7Tela_A2
GGGCCCCCGCGCGGCGGGGGGGCAGACAACGCCGCTCGGCCCCCCGCCGCGACGGATCAGGTGGGGCAGCGCTGCCTGGCTGACGGCGTACGCGGTCCGCAGGTTGAGGTCGAGCTGGGAGTCGAGGACCTCGATGGGGGTCTCGTGGACCTTCGGACCCGAGGCGAATCCACCGACGAGGTTGACGACGCCGAACAGCGGCGCGTCCGGATCTTCCCCGGCCACCGCCAGCGCATCTTCGAGTTGCTGGTCGTCGGTGAGGTTCGCCTGCACGAGATGCAGGTTGGGGTGGGTACCGACGCGGCTGAGTTCTTCGCGCACGAGCCAGGGCACCACCACTCGCCACCCGGTATCGAGCAGGTGTTTCGTCACGGCTGCTCCGAGACCGCCGGTGCCGCCACTGACCAATACGGTGCGAGTCATGCCACCGCCCCTTCCTGACAGGTTCGCTCGGTCGCCATGAGGCTCCGAAGTACTCTCGGCATCGGTCGCCGAGGTGATGAGAGCCACACTATCGCAAACGGAAATGGAATTCTCCAAATTTTTCCGGCGAATGGGATCGGCATCGGCCCGCCCCCCGTACGAAGATCGTCACGGGCCGGCGTTCCGGCCCGACCGCCACGAAGGGACCCACCCGTGACCGACATCGAAGCGAACTTCCTCCACGTCGGAGAACTGCGCGCCTACCTGGCCCGTCCCGCCGGAGGCAGCACCGGCGCGATGCTGCTCCTGCCCATGATCACCGGTATCGGCGCCCAGGTCCGCGAATACGCCGAGGACATCGCGCGCGCCGGGGCCACGGCGCGCGGGTGGGGCCCGGGGCCCCGGCCCCGCCCCCCCACCCCCCCCCCCCCCCCGCGCGGCGCGCTGGTGGGCCGCCGCGCCGCCGC
>NZ_JAXION010000224.1:0-579 GCF_049311045.1 Rhodococcus sp. 7Tela_A2
GCCCGCGCCCCCCGCGCCCCCCCCCGCCCCCCACGGCGTTGTACCGTGCGTGGGGACTGCCCCCAGCCCCGAGAGTCGTTGCACCCCTTGCGCACCCGTCCTGATTCTGCTTCTCTTCGTCCATACAGGAATTCGTCGATATCCGATGATCGGAGCCCCGCGTTCCGTCTCCTGAAATCCCGGCGGGAGTTTCCGCCACCGACAAGGAGAGTCATGCCCAAGGGATATGTCGTCCTCACCGAAGCCATCAAAGATCCCGACGGGATGAACGCCTACAGCGCAGCCTCCGCCCCTTCGCTCCGCCGCGGTGGTGCGTCCGTGCTCTCCGTAGACGCCCGGCCGACGATCCTGGAAGGTCAGTGGCACGGCGACCGGACTGTCGTTCTCGAGTTCGAATCCGTCGAGGCCGCCCAGGCGTGGTACGACTCGGAGGAATATCAGGCGGCGGTCCCTCTGCGCCACGCCGCTGCCGACACCAACGCCGTCATCCTCGAGGGCTTCGAGATGCCGGCCCGCCCGTCCTGAACGGCGGCGCCCCACCCCGCGCTCCCTGTATATGTAGGCCCGGACCTCTCGGTC
>NZ_JAXION010000225.1:0-562 GCF_049311045.1 Rhodococcus sp. 7Tela_A2
GATCGGTCGGGAGCGGATTACTGCGACGTCGTTTGTGCCGTCGATGCTTGCGGTGTTCGCTGCTGTCGCCACGCGTGAGGAGTGCGCGTCGCTGCGGCTCGTCCTCGTCGCCGGCGAAGCCTTCCCTGCGCCACTGGCCGATCAATGCGCTGCCCTCGGGCTACCGCAGCTCCATAACCTCTACGGCCCGACCGAGGCGACGGTGCATGTCACGGCGGGGCCGGCCGAGGCGGGTAGTGCGGGTGCGGTTCCGATCGGGACACCTGTGTGGAATACGCAGGTGTTTGTGCTCGACAGCCGACTCGCGCCGGTGCCGGTGGGTGTGGCGGGTGAGTTGTATTTGTCGGGTGCGCAGATCGCGAGGGGGTATTTCGGGCGTGCAGCATTGTCGGCGGAGCGGTTTGTGGCGTCGCCGTTCGGTGTGGGTGAGCGTCTGTATCGCACGGGTGATCTGGTGCGGTGGAACCCCGATGGTGAGTTGGAGTACATCGGTCGTTCCGATTTTCAGGTGAAGTTGCGGGGGTTGCGGATCGAGCTCGGTGAGATCGAGGCGGCGTTGGTG
>NZ_JAXION010000226.1:0-562 GCF_049311045.1 Rhodococcus sp. 7Tela_A2
GGAGGTGCTCGATCCTGCGCGTTCGCAGGCGCGTCATCCGCTGTTCCAGGTGATGCTGACTTTCCAGAATATGGCGGACGCGCATCTCGAGCTGCCCGGTCTGAGTGTCTCGGGTGTGGACTTCGATGCGCAGATCGCCAAGTTCGATCTGCAGTTGACGTTGTCGGAGGGGTTCGCGGAGGACGGTTCGCCGGACGGCTTCCGCGCGGAGTTCACCTATGCCACCGAGCTGTTCGATGCTTCGACGGTGGAGACGTTCGCGGATCGGTTCGTGCGGATCCTCGAGGCGGTGGTGGCCGATCCGGCGCTGCGGGTCGGCGATATCGATTTGCTGGGCGCCGATGAGCGTATTGCGGTGCTCGAGCGGTGGAACGATACGTCGCATCCGGTGCCGGAGTCGACGTTGCTGGACCGGTTCGATGCGCAGGTCCTTTCGAATCCCGACGCGATTGCGGTGGTGTTCGAAGACGAGTCGTTGACGTATGCGCAGTTCGATGCGCGGGTCAATCGGCTTGCGCGGTATCTGATCTCGCGGGGTGTGGGTCCGGAGACGACGGTGGGG